>JAZKEH010000576.1:0-6440 GCA_040387155.1 Pseudomonadota bacterium
TTTTGATGGTGCGTCATCATCGCCTGACAGACAAACAGAAGTATGTCATCGAATTCCTGCCGGTCGATCCGCCGTTTCCGTCGGGCGATCTCGTTGCCGATGCGACGCGCATCAACCAGATGCTGGAGCTGTGCATCCGCATGGAGCCGGCGCAATACCTGTGGATGCACAAGCGCTTCAAGACACAGCCATACGGCAAGCCGCAGAGTCCCTACATTCTCATCCGTACCAAGAAGCGCAAACTCAACGAAGCGCTGTACCAGAAGCTGACAACAGATGCCGCGCCATTGCGCCACCCGCAACGCCTGCAACTGGGCAATGGTTTACAGCTGTGGCGATATGCCGGACTTGCGCGCGGGTTCGGCAGCAACGGTCACCCTGTCATGACACTGGACCGATACAGCAAGCAACTGCGTTCCCATGGCGTTGTCACAGTAACTGCGGATAGCCTGTTCCTGATGCCGTTCATGAAGGAGTCCGCCGTCAGCTGTCACATTCCGCGTGGCGAACCCATCGATATCGCTGCTCCACCGCCACTGACGCCGCAGAAGGCTGCCCAGTTTCTCGCGCGCACGCACGATGCCGGCTTCCATTTTGCCGACATGGACGCCGACAACCTGCTGTTCCACAACAACCGTCTCGCCCTGCTGGACCCGCTCTGTCTGTTGCCCGGCAAGCGCATTACCAATCCACAGCGCCTGGCAGATATTGATCGCCTGCTGGAACTGCTTTCCTATGACGCTGCGCAGCGGGCACAATGCATCAAGGACTATCTGCAAAGCAGCCGCACTGCTGATGCCTCGTCACTGAGAGCACTGGCAATGACGACCGCCCCTGCCAAAAGCGCCGCATGACAACCACTGAACCATCAGCCCATCCATTGACACGCCTGTCCCGACTGTCGCCCGTCTGGACCGCAGTCGTGATCAGTTGTGTGCTATCGCTGCTCCGCATTCTGCAAAATCCGATACTCAACGATGACGCCTATGGCTATCTGCGCGCAGCCGAACTGTTTGCCAGTGACGGCGCTGATGCGGTGTTTTCGCAATATAGCTGGTACAGCTATTCGATCCTGATTGCGCTGTTCGATCCCATACTGCCCGGCGGCCTCGTGGCCAGCGCCCATGTGCTCAATACCCTGCTGCTGGCGGCACTGGTGGGCGCGTTCGTTACGCTGTGCCGTGAATTGCAGCCCGGCTCACGCATTGCATGGCTCGCCGCGCTCACCATTCTCCTGTTCCCCATGCTCAATGAAATGCGTTTTATGGTGATCCGCGATTTCGGCTTTTTGGCCGGAGCGCTGTGGAGTCTGCTGTTCCTGTTGCGCTATCAACAGTCTGCCTATTGGCAGCACGCGCTGTACTGGTGTGGAGCGCTGCTGCTCGCAACGGCATTCCGGCTGGAGGCCTTGCTGCTGCTGGCTGTCGCGCCGATGGCGCTGATTGGAACACCACGCAAGTCTGTCATTTTGTATGCCGTGATGCTGGCGGTGTTGGCAGTGCTGGCGATCCTGTGTCTGCTGCTGCAGCTGGATGTGCTCGCGTTGATAAAGTACTCCTATCGCTACTACTTGCCGCAGCTGACGCAATTACCCAGCGTGCTGTCCACCAATGCCGACGCACTGGGGCAAACCCTGTTTACTGCCGACAATGAACCGGGCAGCAGCAACACGCCACATTCGCTGGTTATTCTGCTGTTTGCGTACGGTTTCAGCGTGCTGACCAATCTGGCGCAGGCGATAAGCGTGCCGGTGAGCATTCTGTTACTGCACGCGGCCTGGCGTGGCTGGTTGCGGCGCGCCGTACAAGGCCGCGCCCCGCTGCTCATCTACATCGCTTGCTCGGCACTGAGCTTGTTGGTGTTCATCAGCATCATGCACTTTCTGACCCAGCGCTATGCCACGCTGTTGAGCCTGCTGCTTTTGCTGCTGGTTCCCGGCGTATTGAACCGCTGGTACGAACATGCCGTCACGCAGCATAAAGTGCGGCGCCTGCAATATGTCGCCGGCTTCTTCTGCTTCTACTATGTGGTTGATAGCCTGATCAGCTTCGGCCACTCGCGCGCATATCTGGGAGAGGCGCTGGTATGGACGCAAGCCAATGTACCCGCCGACGCCCCGTTCATTACCAACCACCGTTATCTAGCCTACGAAAGCGGACGGGTTGGCGATTACGACAAGGTACAAAGTTCGCTGACGGAAACGATGGCCAAGCTGACACCCAATGCTTCGCTGGCACTGGCCTTGAAGTCGCATGATGCCGAGGCCCGCATGATGCTGGAACGCGACACGCGTCTAACGCTGCTGCAGAATTTCTCCAACGCGCGCGGCGATGAAGTCCGCATCTACTCAGTGCACTGACATGCTGCGCCCCCGACTGCTGCGCGAACTCACCCTGGCTTCCACCTCGCATCCCCAGCAACGCCTTTGGTTGAGTGCCGCCAGCGGCCTGGTGTGCCACAAGGAATGGGCCTACGTCGTCGCCGATGATGAGTACCACCTCGGTTGCTTTCGCCTTGATCCCGCGCAACTGCCACAGGTCGATCAAGCACCGCTCGAACTGTTGACGCTGATCGAAGGCGAGCTGCCAGTTCCCCACAAGCAGCGCAAGAAGGCCAAGGCCGATCTTGAGAGCCTGGTACTGTTGCCTGCCTCCGCCGGTTTTCCGAATGGCGCGTTGCTGTCGCTGGGTTCGGGCTCCAAGCCCAATCGCTGTCGCGCCCAACTGCTGCCGCTGCAGGCCAATGGCCATGTGAATGAATCAGCGCTCTCCCGGCACGACCTGACCGATCTGTACGAACCGCTGCGCAAGCACTTCGAGGATCTCAACATCGAAGGTGCCTTTGTGGCAGGTGACCAATTGCGACTGCTGCAGCGCGGCAACAAGGGCAAGAGTCCCAGCGCCTGTATCAGCTATGACTGTCATGCAGTGACGGAATGGCTAGCGCATCCACGCAAGCATCCTCCGTCGCCACACGCCGTGTTGCTGCTCGATTTCGGCAGCGTGGAGGGCGTACCGCTGTGTCCCACAGATGCGGCGGCGCTTGCAGATGGCTTCTGGGTCGTGAGCCTGGTTGCGGAAGACACCGATGACAGCTATCAGGATGGCGCCTGCGTGGCGTCCGCCATTGCCATCATGGATGCGGATGACAAGGTGAGTCAGCTGCACCGGCTGGAGAAAAGTCCAAAGGTGGAAGGTATTGCGGTTATCGCTGGCAATACTTCTCCCACCTTACTGATGGTCACCGATGCGGATGACGTCGAGTTGGCCGCCCATTTGCTGAGTGTACGGTTGCCACACGCGGAATAGCCGGCAGCGCTGATGCTGCCGCAAACTCTTTCGGCCTATTGCCTCCTAATGTGCGTATAGTGACGCGTGCCCCGCCACCCTGGTTCTGTATGACCTCGCTCCGCGTTCGTTATCAGACCATTGAGTTCGGTGAAACCGACATTCATCTGCGCATGCTGCGCGACAAGCAGCAGTTCGAAGATGCCGATGACGTGGCGCTCAACCTGGGCATTTCCTCCGCCACCTGGCCGATCTTCGGCGTGGTGTGGGCGTCCGGCATGGTGCTCGCCCACCTGATGCACGCGCACGACATCAAGGGCCTGCGCATTCTTGAGGTCGGCTGCGGCATCGGCCTTGCCAGCCTGGTGTTGAATAACCGCCACGCCAACATAACGGCGACCGACTATCATCCCGAAGCCGGTCCTTTTCTGCGTGAAAACGTTTTGCTGAACCAGGGCGAACCAATCCCGTTCGTGCGTACCGGCTGGGCCGACAGTGATACCGAGCTGGGCTTGTTTGATCTGATCATCGGCAGTGATGTGTTGTATGAACATGAGCATGCCGAGCTGCTGTCACGTTTTATCGAGCGACACACGCGGCCGCTTGGCCACGTTATCCTGGTGGACCCCGGTCGTGGCAATCATGCGCGCTTCAGCAAAAAAATGGTGTCGCTGGGCTATTCCCACAGCCAGGACAAACCGGACAATACCGATTACCTGCCACAACCCTTCAAAGGCCAGGTGCTGCGTTATCAGCGCCTGAGTGAAGACCCCCATGCCGATCCAGTTGATCACCCCAGCGCTGCAGTACCAGACTAGTTACCAGGCTTACATCGAGGAACTGGGCGACGAGACGCGTTATCCGTTTCCGATGGATTTTGCGCACGCAGACTTTCCCGCACTGCTCGCCCGACTGGACGAGTTCCGGCAAGGCATCAATATTCCTGACGGCTTTGTGCCCAGCTCCACGTACTGGCTGGTGGAGGGCAATGAACTGCTCGGCGTTTCCAATCTGCGTCACCATCTCAACAACCGCATACGGCATGTAGGTGGCCACATCGGCCTTGGCGTCCGACCTTCACGCCGGGGAACTGGCTTGGGTAAAACCTTGCTGAAGCTCACGCTTGCGAAGGCGGCGGAGAAAGCCATCACGCCGATCCATGTACATTGCTACAAGCACAATGAGCCTTCGGCCCGCATGATCCTCGCCAACGGTGGGCAACTGGATTCAGAAATCGCAGAGGCTGGCGAGGTCGTACAGCGCTACCTGATCGGTCGCCATGACAACACGCCGCAAGCAAGCAGAAGCAACAACAATCTTCACCGGGAGTGATCAGCCAGGAAGATCACGAAACATGACCTACGAACAATACAACCAGTTCTGTGCCGCGCTACCCGTCACTACCCATGTTGTGCAGTGGGGCGGTGCCCACGTATGGAAGGTTGGCGGCAAGGTGTTTGCCATCGGTGGCTGGACCGCCGACAACAAGACCGCGTTCACATTCAAGGTATCGGCGATCGACTACGATATCCTGCGTGACCAGCCCGGCCTGCGGCCTGCACCCTATCTCGCGTCGCGCGGCATGAAGTGGATACAGTTGTATGGCAAGCCAGGCATGTCCGATACCCAACTGAAGAAATATCTGCAGTATTCGCACGAGATCGTGTCGCGCGGTCTGACGAAGAAGAAGCAGAAAGAACTTGGGCTCAACCAGCCCTGACTATTCATGTCTTGAAGGATCACCATGAACGCACAGAAAGAAATGCACCGGCTCAGCGAGCTGCGACTGTACAAGATTCTCGATACCGCCAATGAGAAAGTCTTTGACGATCTGACAGCCCTTGCCTCACTCATTTGCGAAGCCCCGATCAGCCTGATCAGCCTCGTCGATGACAAGCGCCAGTGGTTCAAATCAAGGCACGGCATCGCGGCAACCGAGACTCCACGTGACCAGGCCTTTTGTGCCCATGCCATCGAGGGCGATGGGGTCATGGTGGTCGAAGATGCCTGCGAAGACGAACGCTTTGTCGACAACCCGTTGGTTACTGATTACCCGAACATTCGCTTTTATGCCGGCGCGCCGTTGCGCGTGAACAGTGGCGCTGCGATCGGTACGCTGTGCGTCATTGATCGCAAGCCGCGCACGCTGACGCCTACCCAGCTGCAAGCGCTGGAAGTGCTGCGCAATGCCGTGGTATCGCAACTGGAACTGCGACGCGCAAGCGATGACTTGCGTGAGCTGCAGTCGGTATTGCCGATGTGCGGCTGGTGCAGAAAAGTACGTACCGACGACAAGGACGGCAAGGCCGTGTGGCAACCGCTGCACGACTACGTCGCCAGCCTGACGCCGATTACGCATGGCATTTGCACCAGCTGCGAGCGCTCCTTTCTCGGTCGCCCCTGAGCTGCAGGTCTTTCGGGTTCGCGTTGAGCTACCGCTTCAAGCTTCGATTCAGCCTTGCATGGCGCCACATCCGGATTCGCTACGGAGTCTGACTCGCAGCTTCCTTGATCGCCTGACGCGCAACCTGCTCCTTGCGATACAGGCGTTGTGCCCGCGATGTCACGGCCCGCCAGAACTTCTGCTCGTCACGCAGTATCTGCTTGAGCGGCTGCTGGCGGTATTGCCGCAGGAAGCGGAGCAGGTCGCGCTGCGTCAGCCCGCTGTCCATCGCAGAGAAATACAAACCTGCCAGATCCTTGATGACCCAGCGCTGGGCCAATGAGCTTTTGATCAACGCCCGATGAAGATCAATGACAGTCAGCGGATTGCCGTTGCCCGTCAGCAGCAAATGACACAGATAGAAGTCGCGATGGCAGATGCCAGCGCGATGCATCTTGCGCGCAATAGTGGCGATTTCGAGAATCAGTTGCAGCTTATGGCGAAAGTCCGGCTTGTGCGCGCGCCAGTGGCGACAGTGGTCTTCCAGACTGACATGCTCACCGACATCATCGGTGACCAGAAACGATTCCAGCGACGCCGGCAGCCAACCGCGACGACCATAGGCCGCGACCGAGGGCACCTTGATGCCGAGATCCTGCAAGCGACGGATGGCGTTGTACTCGTTGCGGGCACTCACCACCGGCAGGCGCAACTGCAGCAGGTTCTTGAAAATCTCCTTCCAGGTAACACCGCGGTGGCGCTTGATGAAG
>JAZKEH010000576.1:6450-10143 GCA_040387155.1 Pseudomonadota bacterium
CTTGCCCATCTCGATGAGCTGCTCGAGCAGTTTAATGATCGAACTGATCGCCTCCACACGCAACGACGTCTGATGGCGCATGAGCTCGTCCATGGCAGCGCCGAGCTGTGACGCCGTGCCCGATGAGTTGGCGCTGTTCAAGTTTGCGGAAGGTGGTGCCACTGATGGAGCGGGCAGCAGAAAACGGCTCCTGGCCTTGCCAGAGCTTCTGCATGTCTTCCCGCAAATAGAGTTCTTGCACGTAATCAACCAGTCGTTCTATTCAAAATACTGCTATTCAAAATAATGTCGGCTGCCACCGCCGGCATGTCGTACAAATTATTGTCCTGCCCATAGCGGATGCCGTTGCGGCGCCACTCGCTGCGCTCGCCGGTCAGCATCGTGACGAGCAACGCATTGAGCTGATTTTGCGCGAACTGTTCGGCGCATACCAGACCGGCATTGGCTTCACGCACATGAAAGGCGTAACCACAATTGGCCGTCGTCAGCACCGGCAAGCCGGCTACGACTGCTTCAAGAATAACCATGCCAGCGCTTTCATGCAGTGATGGATGCAGCAAAATATCAGCGCCCTGCATGCAGCGCGGCACCTCGTGTTCATGACCAAGGAAATGTACGCGATTGCCGAGCCCTGTTGCGACAGCCCGTTGTTGCCAGCGCGACACGTGGTTGTCCCGTCCGAGCAGGCAGTAATGCACGCGTTGCTTGAGCGCAGCCGGTAGCGCTTGCAGCGCCAGCAACGCACGATCAACACCCTTGGTGCCGAAACTGGATCCCACCTGTAACACCACCAATTCATCGTCGCCGATTCCCAACTGATGCCGGAAACTGGCTCGCAGGTCCGCTGCATTGCTGCCAGCGCGATGTTTGCGATCTATTCCGGCTGGCAAATCGATCAGGCGAGCTGGCGGCGTCTGGTACTGCAAACTGTACTGCGCACGCTGCAAGGGACTCAGCAGCAGTGAAACCGTATTGCTGACGGGGCCGAACACGGCTTCTTCGAACTTAAGATACTGGCGCACACGCGGCGTCAGCCGATAAAGCCAGCTTTTCTGGTTGGCACGATGGGCAAAGCAGCTGTCGGCTGCGAAGTAATAGTCGAGTCCCGGCAGTCGGTTGAAACCAATGACAAGATCGACCTTGGGCCTGACAACATCGACGACGTGCGCGGCGAAAACATCGCGGCAACCATTACGCGTGAAGCGGCTGTAACCGACCACCGTGGTTTCAACACCGTCCAGTTTTGGACCATCCCATTCAAGACAGTGGATGACAATGTCGGCATGCGGCTGGCACGCGCGCACCAGCTTGACGAGATCCTGCTGCAGGCCGCCGTGCGGAAACCAATTGAAGAGCACGAATCCCAGTCGCATAGTCGTTACTCATGCCGGCCATCAACCGGCCAGTTACCCAGGATAGAACAAGCCGTCGAGTGTGCCCTGGCCACCGGCCATCAGCGTCGTCATGTGCTTCCACACCAGCGCTGGCGCATGCGCGCGGAAGCAAGGCGGTTTGACGGCGAAACGGGAGCCGGCAAATTCATCTTCCAGTGTCGCACCCTGATAGGTGCACGTACGCTGACGGCACGGCGCGCAGGGCAACGACGCCTTCATGTGCAATTGCTTGCGACCGTAGGTGCCGGTGAGACCGGGGTCGGAAGCGCCATAGAGCGACACTACCGGCAGGTTCAACGCCGCCGCCAGATGCGCCAGTCCGGTATCCACCGACACCACGCCGGCACTGCGCACCAGATAGCCGGCAATGTCGGTGAGGTTTTGCTGATTCAGAATTTCAACATTGCTACCAGCGCCGGCTATCGCCAGCGCGCGGCTGCGTTCATCGGCATTGCCCCACAGCAGTTTCACGCCATAGCCCGCTTCGTTGGCCATTTGCGTCAGCTCCTGCCAGTACTGCAAGGGCCACAGCTTGGTTTCCCACGTGGTGCCATGAAAAAACATCAGGTATTTACCGTTGCCATTGGCATCGGGGTTGATGCCCATGAAGCGGCGCGGATCCAGGCCGTAATCGCAGGTGTGGTAGTCGAGCGAGTAGTTGAACGTGCGGGAAAACAGATCGCGGATACGTTCAACCGCGTGCTGTTGCCATGGCACCGCATACACCACGTTGTAGAACAGCGTTGCCATCGGCTCGCGGATCGTGCGGTTGCTGAGACCAACGGTAAGACCGCGCGCGATACGACTGATAAGGCCGCTCTTCACCAGTCCCTGGGCGTCGATGACAAGGTCGTAGTGTTCTTCTTTCAGATTGCTGGAGAAGTCAGTGAACTCACCATTGCGCCAGGTGCGGTACATGTTCTTGCGCCAGCGGCGGAACGCCACCGGAATCACCTTGTCGACGGCCGGATGCCAGGCTGGAATCTCGGCGAAGGCTTCTTCAACAACCCAGTCGAAGCGCAGGCCGCGCTTGGCCCGATAGGCATCGGTGACCGCAGGCAGGGTGTGGATGATGTCTCCGAGTGAGGAGACTTTGACGATCAGGACACGCATTCAAAAATACCAATAACAATCATTCATGCAACAGCCCATCAAGAGCCGTGATCACCTGCATCGGCATCAACTGCTTCAGACAATTCAGATGCTGCAGCGGACATTGCCGCTGGAAGCACGGACTGCATTCCAGCGCCAGCGACAGGATACTGACCTTGTCCGCCAGTGGGGGCGTGAAAGCGGGCGAGGTGGAACCGTACACTACCACCAGCGGTCTTGCCAGCGCTGCAGCGACATGCATCAGGCCTGAGTCATTGCTGACAACAGCAGTGGCCGCTGCCAGCAGATCAACAGCATCACCCAGCGTGGTAAGACCGCATAAATTGCGGAGCTGCGGATGCAGACCGGCGTCGTTGAGGATGGCTGTCGCAATGTCGTTGTCGCGCTGCGAACCGAGCAGCCAGACCTGATACCCCTTGGCAAGAAAATGTTTGGCCACGCTGGTGTAGTGTTCGGCCGGCCATTGCTTGGAAGGACCAAATTCGGCACCGGGACACAGCACCAGCACGGGCAGCTCGCTCTGCAGTTGCAGGCGGGCGCGGACCGCGGCCATGGCGGTCGCATCCGTTCTCAGCTGCGGAAACGGCAAGATTGCCGGCAGTTCTGCATCCATCGGATAGGCCAGCGCTGCGAAACGTTGCACCATCAACGGATACTGCCGTTTGTCGAGCAGACGACAATCGTTGAGCAACGAACCCCGCGCTTCACCGCGCCAGCCAGTGCGCAGCGGAATGCCGGCAAAGCGCGCAATCAGCGCCGACTTGAATGAATTCGGCAGCACAATGACCTGATCGTACTTGTCTGCTTTCAGGCTACGCGCAATGCGCCAACGCTTGCCGAGTGCCAGCTCACCATGACCAATTGGCAGTGGCAGCGCCAATCTCACTTCCGGCATGCGCCGCAGCAGTTCACTGCACCAGCCGGGTGCCAGCACATCGATCTCTGCGTCCGGATGCTGTTGCAGCAGACAACGAAACAGCACCTGCGCCATCACCATGTCGCCGACCCACGACGGGCCGATCACCAGAATCTTCATAGGGGTGCCGGCCCTCCTGGCGCCGCGGGCGTTGTCAGCCCCGCTGGAAACAACGCATGCCAAATGGTTTGCACCTGATTGCGCTCTTCCGGGAAGGCATCGCCGTCCATGATGGAGCCGCCCAGATTCAACGCGCGTTTGTGCAGTTCA
>JAZKEH010000576.1:10153-11120 GCA_040387155.1 Pseudomonadota bacterium
CATCAAGCAGCCGCATGTTGTCACTCCACGACAGAAAGGCCGGGTACATGCCGGCATGCGCCAGCACCAGGTACTGCACCATGAACTCAATGTCGATCAGGCCGCCGCTGTCCTGCTTCAGGTCGAAACGGTTGGCATGTTTTGAACCATGCTGCTTCAGCATGCGCTCACGCATGCCGAGAATGTCCTGTTGCAGTTTCGCCTTCTCGCGTGGACGCGTCAGGATCGCGGTTCTGACTTCAGTGAAGCGTTCGGTCAACGCAGCCGAGCCTGTCACGACGCGCGCGCGCACCAGCGCCTGATGTTCCCATGTCCACGCCTGCTGTTGCTGATAGCGCTCAAAGGCTTCAAGTGAACTGACCAGCGCTCCGGATGCGCCGGAAGGCCGCAGCCGCAAATCAATTTCGTATAGCTTGCCCACCAGGGTGTGCGTGCTGAGCAGCGCAAGTACCTTCTGCGCCAGCTGCACATAGAAGGCAGTGCTGTTAACGGGCTGGCCAGAACCTCCGCCGGTTGTTTCCAGTTCGGCATGCCCATCATGCACAAACACCAGGTCGAGGTCTGAGCCGTAGCTGAGTTCCAGCCCACCCAGCTTGCCGTAGGCGATGACGAGAAAATCGCACTCGCCACTGTTGCCGTGATTGTTGACTGGATAACCGTGGCGCGATGTCAGCAACTGCCAGGCCACGGTCAGCACCTGCTCCACTACTGTCTCGGCAATCCAGGTCAGATAGTCGCTGACCTTCATCAGCGGCATGGCGCCCGACAGTTCCGCCGCCGCGACTATCAATACCTGTTCCTGTTTGAAGTACTGGATGACGTTGAGCTGGCCTTCCACGTCTTGCGACAGGCTGCGTAACAACTGCTGATTCAACAGGCTACGCAACTCCGGCAGCAACGGCGGTTGTTTCATCGGTCGCAGCAACTCGTCTAGCAGCACCGGATAGCGTGACAGCAGCTCCACCAC
>JAZKEH010000577.1:0-2747 GCA_040387155.1 Pseudomonadota bacterium
TCCACTTTGCTTGCGGTGCGTCCATGTGCAGCGGGCAATGGCCGAGCTTGGTGTACATGCTAAGGAAGTTATAGAGCGGTTCCACCTCTTCGCCCGCCAATTCAGACACCAACGCCGTGGTCGTCGCCTGCAATTCGGTAAAAACATCGCGGTTATGCACTATCCAGCGACCGAACGTCTTTATTTCATTCAGCTCCAGATCGCCGGGTTGCAGGGCGGCGATGGTGGTGCGGATACGTGCCAGCGTTGGCTCGTCGAACACGGATCGCAGATGTTGCACTGTGAAATCCGGCCGTGTCCGCAGTACCTGCATGCTGCTGACGAATTCGGTGAGCCTGCGCGGATGATGCAGCGCGATGAAGTCGCGCGCCTTCACATAGCGCTGCAGCCAGATGGAGTCGTACCAGGGAAACGCATATTCCGTCATTGGGATCGGGTGCCCGTCTGCAGCAGCGTCACATACTCCTCACTATTGCCGCCGGTGACGACGACGCTGTCGCAGCGCAGCCAGGCATGCGCTTCGACGACGTTGTTGGAGTTCTTGCGTACGCCCAGACTGAGCTCGGAGCTGACCTGCTTGCGAGTAAGCCAGCGTTGGGCCGCCAACGCCTGGACGAGACAATCAGAGCGCCAGGGGACATGGGCTGCTGCCATCTGAATGGCCCAGCTGATGCGGCCGGCAAGTGCCTGCTGTGATGGTTGCGCTGACAGCGACGGGGAGTGGACGCCCGCCGAAGTGTTGTTCTGCAGTGAGTCGATCGTAAACCTCTGCAGTTTGAATCTCGCGAGCAGCAGCTCGACTACGGCCACGACCAGCAATAGCCATTCAGCAGCGGTGAATTGAACGGCCCTGTGCAATTGCCGGCGAAACCTTGCTGTCCCGGTTGCCGGCGGTGGGTTGGGGAGAGGCGAGTCGGACATAAACACTGCCCTCAGGCCGTTTCGGCGAGGCCGTTGTCCAGCAGAGTCTGAAAAAAGGCGTCGATATCCTGTGTCAGCACGTCGGGAGTCACTGCGTATTCATCCAGCAAGGCGGCAAGAATCTCGCTGCGGTTGCTGCCGGCTTCCAGCAGTTGCCAGACGCGGGTTCCGAGCACATCGAGACTGAAATAATTGCCTGTACCAAGATGCAGGATCACCGCTTCATCGGCGAGCTTGCGCATCACGGCTTCAGCCACCGGTTTGATTGTCTGGTCAGTTTTTATGGGATAAACCTGCGGGCGTGGGGGATGGGATGAGTATAGTATGGGGCGCTTAAAGCAGACCAGCGAGCCTCCATTTCATTGCTGTTGTTGCCATTAAAGCGCGGTGAAGTGACCGTCAGAACGAGAAATTTTCCCGATCTTCAGTATCAGGACTGTAACAAGGGTCATTGCCTTGTTGCTTTTTAAGGCCGGGGTGTAGAATTTCGGCAGCTGTTCCCGGAAATTGACAGTGCCGGGACCATTGGGCCTTTGAGGAGTCTGCAATATGACCACTAACAACACCGACACCACCGTTGACACCGTTTCGGTCAGCACTCTGAAAGCGGACAAGAAAAAATACAGCAGGCCGACACTCGCAGTATTGGGCTCTGTGAAGCAGCTGACCCAGACCGGCAGCGCCACGATGTCAGACGCTTCTACGATGATGCAGTGATGCATGCCGGCTCGGCGGTGGTCGTTAGCCAGCTACCGCATCGCAGCACACGAGATACCATAGCACCCAGTCCCGCACGTCGATATCCTGTAATGTAGCCGGGGCTGTCCTTAGTTTTTCAATAGCGTCCTTGTCCAGCCATTGCTCTCTGCGCACCAGCACCGCATTAAGGTGCTCACGCCGTATTTCTTCATTGGTCATGAATACCATCTCGCCGAAGTCTGCCTTGTCACGACGATTGCGCACCATGGCGGGCAGCAGATCACGCATTGCCTGTCTGTGCAGCCAGCGGTGTTCCATGCCGCGTTGCCGGGTCCACTCACCGGTCGATAGCGCAAACTGCAACATGCATTTGTTGTAATACGCCGAGCGCACCTCCATGCCACAGCGAGCACTGCGATAATCGCTCAGTTCCATCATGTGATGGAGATCTGCATGTTCGTAAAAGCGGAGAATCCGACGCTGACTGTGTCTCGCCACCTTGATGTTGCGCTCACCGGCGTTTACCACCCGGCGATGGGCGAGCACTGTCTTGAGCCTGCTGTCGAGCCACCAGGGATTCAGCATAGGCACCGATCTGAAGTTGCGAATGAACTGTTTGATCGATGGCGGTGACAAGACCGCGACACCCTGCCGCCAGAACCACCACAGCGTTCGCAAGATGCCGAGCTGTGGGACGTCGCGTCTGAACGCTTGTAGCAATCCGGTCCATTGCAGTTCGCTGAGCAAGTCGGCGTAGTACATGCCAGCAGTGCCAACGCCTGTGTATTCATCGCCACCATAGCCGCCGATCATGACTCGCGCGCCTTGCGCACGCGCGGTTTCGAGCATTGTCAGCATCATGGCGCCATTCGGAATGTCGGGCAGGTCGCAGCGCTCGCTCGCGCGTTGCAGATACCAGGCCACTGGTTTGAGCGCGGGTGCGCATTCCTCGATAGCAGTGTTGGTATGTCGCGCTACCGAGCGGGCATATTCAAGTTCGTGGGCGGGTGTACCCGGTGCAAAGTCCAGCGTATAGCCCCTGACCGCAGGCGCCGGCAAACGCTGCCGTTGTTGCAAATGCACGGCCATCGCATAGGTGGCCGATGAATCGAGGCCACCACTGACCT
>JAZKEH010000578.1:0-9558 GCA_040387155.1 Pseudomonadota bacterium
CATCGCAATTACCACACGCTGGCGCATGCCGCCGGAAAATTCGAAAGGATAGGCGTGCATGCGACGCACTGCATTCTGGATACCGACTTCCTCCAGCGTCTGAATGCCCTTCTGCCAGGCGTCTTTGCGATTCATGCCGAAATGCAGACGCAGCGGCTCTATCAGTTGCTCGCCGATTGTCAGATAAGGATTCAACGAGGTCATCGGATCCTGGAAGATGATGGAGATACCCTTGCCTCTTACCTTGCGCAGCTCGGCTTCGCTGAGGGTCAACAAATCACGGCCCGCCATCAACGCCGTACCCCCCTCTATACGACCTGGTGGTTTCGGGATAAGGCCCAGCAGGCTGTAACACGCAACGGATTTGCCAGAACCGGATTCGCCGATGATCGCCAGTGTCTTGCCGGGCTCGACGTTGAAGCTGATGCCATCAACAGCCCGCACAACGCCATTGCGGGTATGGAAGTACACTTTCAGGTCATTGACTGCCAGCAGCGTCATTATTCAGTCCTTCGACGCGCGCACGTCGAGTGCGTCACGCAAGCCATCGCCGAGGAAGTTGAGGGCGAACAAGGTCAGCGTCAATGCGAGGCCGGGATAGATCAACAGCCACGGATACTCTTCCATCGTCTCCACGCCAGATGAAATAAGCAGTCCCCACGATGAGGCTGGCGGTTGCACGCCGAGGCCAAGGAAACTGAGGAACGCTTCCAGCAACATGACATTGGGAATGGTTAGCGTCGTGTAGACGATGACAGGTCCCAGCGCGTTCGGAATCAGATGTCGCCAGACAATGGCCACGGGGCCGAGCCCAAGCGATATTGCCGCTTCGACAAATTCCTGCTGCCGTAAAGTCTGGATCTGTCCGCGCACAATGCGCGCCATCGTCAGCCATTCCACCGCGCCTATGGCCAGGAACAGCAACAACAGATTGCGACCGAACACGACCATCAGCAGGATGATGAAGATCATGAACGGCAACGCATAGAGAATATCGACCAGTCGCATCATAGCGCCGTCGACACGGCCACCGGCATAACCAGCAATGGCGCCATAGGTAACACCAATGACCAACGCTACCCCAGTGGCAACGAAGCCGACGGCGAGCGACATGCGGCCACCGTAGAGGATGCGGGTCAGCAAATCGCGACCGAAAGTATCAGTGCCCAGCCAATGCTGTACTGATGGGGACGTGGCTCCCAAGCGTAAATCCTGCGCTTCATAACCATAGGGCGACAGCCATGGCGTTAACAGGCACAAGACGATGATCAGCGACAGGAATACCAGTCCGATCATCGCTGCCTTGTTCTTGCGCAACCGCATCCAGGCGTCCTGCCAGAGGGACACACCGCGCGGTATCGCTGTGAGGTCGGCAGTAGTCATCAAATCATTTCCGGAACTGGTAACGCAGGCGTGGATTCAGCCAGGTGGCGAGAATGTCGGACAGCAAGTTGAACAAAACGATCAATGTCGCCAGGAATACGGTCGTACCGAGGATCATCGTATAGTCACGATTGAAGGCAGCCTGCACATAGAATCGACCAAGACCGGGAATCTGGAAGATCGTCTCTACAACGAAGGAACCGCTCAGCAGATAAGCGAAGGTCGGCCCCAGATAACTGGCTACCGGCAACAGTCCGCCGCGCAGTGCGTGCTTCAGAATCACGACACGTTCAGGCAGCCCCTTGGCACGCGCAGTGCGCATGTAATCCTGTGACAGCACTTCCAGCATGCCTGAACGACTCAGGCGCGCGATGTAACCGGCATACATGGCGCCCAAGGTCAAACTTGGCAGAATCTTGTCACCAGTCTGATCTCCCCATCCTGACACCGGCAACCATTGCAACCAGATGCCGAACACGAGCACCAACAACGGTCCCAACAGAAACGACGGCATACAGATGCCGACCATTGCCGCCGTCATCGGGAGATAGTCTTGCAGCGTATTGGGTCGTAGCGAAGCGACGACGCCTGCGCTGACGCCAAGCACCACGGCTACCAGCAACGCGTAGAAACCCAACTCTGCTGTGATCGGCAAGCCGTCCAGTATCAATTCCTGCACTGTGCGACCGGGATAACGAAAGGTCGGACCCAGGTCGCCGTGGACGAGGTCGGTGAGATAAGCGGCATATTGCTGCCACATCGGCTGGTCAAGACGGTAACGGGCTTCAAGAGCAGCTTGCACTTGCGGCAGCACGGCCTTCTCGCTGGCGAAAGGTCCACCGGGTGCTGCTCGTACCAGAAAGAACGTAACGGTAATCACAACGAGGATTACCGGAATGGCCTGCAAGGTTCTCAGCGCAATAAAACGCCACATGGTTGCTACGTCCGCTTACTTCACGTCGGCCTGCGGCTCCAGGTAGACGTATTTCCAGTTGCGGGAATCCATGAGGTTGATCGGCATGCCTTTGAGACTTGGGTGATTGAGGTGCTTGCTCTGGTAGGTAAAGATGGGAATCACCGGCATCTGTTCGAGCAAGAGGGCTTCCGCTTCCTGGTAGAGTGCATAGCGGGCATCGCGGTCGGGGGTGGATGGCGCGTCGCGCAAGATGATGTCGTCGTAGCGCTGATTGGAAAAGCCGGTGCTGTTGTTACCACCGTCGGTAATGAAGAGATCAAGAAAATTATGGGGATCAACGTAGTCGCCGATCCAGCCGCGTCGCACGACGTCATACTCACTCAAGTGCTCTGAATTCAGATAAACCTGCCACTCCTGGTTCTGCAATTCGACATTGATTCCCAATTCCTGCCGCCACATTTGCTGAATGGCTACTGCAATCTTCTGGTGCTGCTCAAGCGTGTTGTAAAGGATGGTAAACCCGGGAAAGCCCTGGCCATTGGGATAGCCCGCCTCTGCAAGCAAACGACGAGCTTCTTCGGGATCATAATCAAACAGCTTCGGTGGTTGATATTCCATGGTGCCCGGTGGAACCACCGAATAAGCGGGAATAAACACGTTTTCAGTAACTGTTTCTGCAATCAACTTGCGGTCGATAGACAAAGCAAGCGCACGTCGCACGCGGGCATCATTTACTGGCGCCCGTGTTGTATTGATCAAATAGAAATAGGAACCAAGATAAGGTGACAGCGCTATCGTCTCTGGTTGCTCGGCGAGATAAACCGGCACCTTGTCGAGCGGAACGTCATAGGTGTGATGCAGCTGGCCGTCGCGGAACATTCGCTCTTCGGTAGTTTGACTGTCAATCGGATAGAAGACGATAGCATTCAACTTTGTTGTGGCGTTGTCCCAGTAGGTCTCACTTCTCTCCACACGGATGTGCGAGTTGATTTGCCACTCGGCCAGCTTGAAAGGTCCGTTACCCACAAAGCTGCCGACGCGCGCCCATTGCGACAAGCGGTCGGTAGCTGAACCAAAGGCTTCGATGGTGGCGCGGTGCACAGGATAAGTGCTGTGATGATCCAGTAGTTGCAGGAAGTATGGCGTGGGTTCGCGCAGCGTCACTTCGAGTGTGTGTTCGTCGAGAACCTTGACACCAACCTGACTGAAATCCGTGGTTTCGCCGGTGGCGAAAGGTTGCGCATTCACTATCGCAAAATACATGTAGTTGTACGCGCTGCCTAGTTCGGGAGTCAGGGCACGCTGCCAGGACCACCGGAAATCTTCGGCCGTAATGGGGTCACCATTGGACCAGCGCGCATTGTCACGCAGATGAAACGTATAGACTCGACCGTCTTCGCTGATATCCCACGAAGAAGCGACGCCCGGCTCGGGCACAAGGGTATCGGGGTTCTTTATTACCAGGCCTTCAAACAGTGCCTGTATCAGGTAGCTCTCAGTAACACCGGTAGTGATATGGGGATCAAGCGCGGCAGGTTCCGCGGCATTGCCGATGTGGAGCACACCGAGACGATTGCCTTCCTGCACGCGGGTTTCATTGCCGCTGCTTCCCTCTTCGCCATTGCCGCCGCAACCGGACAACATTAGCCCGAGCAATGTAACAAACACGAGATTTTTCGGGTATTTGAGGAAAGTGAGCTTCAGCAACATGAGACCACCAGCAAGAAACGAAGATGGCTGGAAGATAACATGCAGGCTCCAATACGGTAAGAGCCACGCCTCACACAATGCGCTACAGCAGTGGGTCTTGTACTACCAACTGGGTTTCCTTGCCTTCTATCTCTGCGCGAGCCTCGAGGCTCTTCATGAAACCGGCAATATCGTTGGCGCCGGCCTGTTGGCTGAGGAAGTTACGCATGTTCTGCTCTTCGCCTTCCCTGAAGTCTGCCGGGGTGCCATCGGTGACACTCTGCAATTCAATAACGGCGTAATCACCACCAGCTAATGAGAACCCCCCTACTGCCGGCTTGCCTTCAACAGGCTTCGGCATCGTGAAAGCCTTGTCGACGATTTCAGGGTCCACATTGGCTGCCACTCGTTCGATATCCACGACATTGTTCCAGCCGAGGTTCTGCAACGTCATCAGGCCATCAATGTTGTCGCCATTTTGCAGGCCGGTCAAAAAAGTATTCCCAATCTCTTTCGCCTTGTCGGCAGCTTTCTGCTGACGCAACGAAACTTCGACTTCACCACGAACGACATCAAGCGAACGAACCTGGGCGGGCTGGTGCTCCAGCACACGCAGGACAATGCTGCGATTGGCATCGATGGCGATTACTTCACTATTCAGACCGTCTTCCATCACTTCTGTGCTGAAAGCTGACGACAGTACCGGCGCTTCAGCCGTAATGCCGATGCCGCCGCTGCGACCAAACAGCCCGCTCGTTTGTTTGGTCAACATAAGCTGACGCGCAGGCTCTTCGAGATCAGGAGACTCGAACGCAAGGTTTTTGAGCTCCTCCACACGTGCGCTGAAAACTGTTTCCACTTCTTTTTGCTTGAGATCACGCTCAAGCGCATCTCGACGCATTTCAAAGGAATCAATTGCGGTATCGTTGATTTCGGTAAGCTTGATCAGATGAATACCGAATTCTGTTTGCACAGGAGCTGATACTTCATTTACCGCGAGCCCCTGCAAAGCAGTCTCAAACGCTTCGACAAAGTTGGTACCTGTTGTGTAGCCAACGTCGCCAGCACCCTGGGCTGAACCGGTGTCGTCAGAAAATTCGGCAGCCAGTGCAGCAAAATCCTCACCAGCATCCAATCGCGCTTTGACGACTTCAGCCTCGGTGCGCGCGGCAGCAAGGTCTTCGTCTGTGGTTGCTTCCCACAAAATATGCGAGGCACGACGCTCAGTTTGCGCCTGGAAGGTAGCGACCTCTTCCTGATAAGCGGCTTGAAGTTGTTCTTCAGTCACCATGATGTCCGCCATCATGGATTCCTTGTTCAATTCGACGTATTCGATACTGACTTGTTCTTCCTGCTGAAAGCGGTCCTGGTTGTTCTGATAGTAGTCAGCGATTTCCTGTTCGGACACCTCGGCAGCATCTGAGAATGCTGCGGCAGGAACCCGCAGATAACGCAAGCTGCGCTTTTGGTGCACCAAGGCAGCCAGCGTATTCAACTGGTCCGGCGTAGCAAAGCCTGTTGCTGTGTAGGCAGCCAGCAACTGGTTAAGCAGAAGCTCCTGACCCAACACCACGCGATAGCTGCTCGGCGTATAGCCGGCGCCCTGCAATACCAGCAACGCGCGCTCCTCGTTGTACTGGCCATCAATCTGGAAATCCTGGTTGCTGGCAATGCGACGATTTACCGACGTGGTAGAAACACCCATGCCGGCGTCTTCGGAAGACTGCTCCAGCAATTTGCGCTGGATAAGTTCGTTTACGGCGGATTCCCGGAACAAGGCTTCGTCAAACTGCGACAGGTCAGGGTTATCACCCAACTGGGCAAGCATTTCCTGGGCCTTGTTCTGGGCTACCTGATCAATCTCCTGCGTCAGGATTTCATCGCCATTGACCGTTAACGCGGGCGCCGGGTTAATGAAATTACCAACGAGGGTATCAACGCCCCACAATGCAAAAACCGCAATCAGCAAGCCAACCAGAATCTTGGTAATGAAGCCCTGGGTGTTATCACGGATTTTTTGCAGCATGGTGTGATCTTCTTATAAAGCAGACTTGTAAGTGCGCTTGTCAGGCTGACAAGCGGCCCGGCTTGTCTCAGGAATTGACTTCGTCTTTCAGGCCTTTGCCGGCTTTGAAGCCAGGTACTTTGGTGGCGGCAATATTGATGCTTTCGCCGGTTTTCGGGTTGCGGCCAACACGGGCCGGGCGGTCTTTCACAGCAAAGGTACCAAAGCCAACCAGAGAAACGGTGTCACCCGATTTCAGGGCAGCAGTGATAGCTTCTACCACGGCTTCCACAGCGCGGGTTGCTGAAGCTTTCTGCAGGTCGGCGCTTACGGCCACGGCATCGATCAGTTCTGATTTGTTCACGGGAGGTCCTCGACGTAGATTGTTGTGGGGAAAGTTATAAGTTGGTCGTTGGGAAAGTTGAAAAAAATACGCGGCAAATGGTGGGCAAAAACCATAGCGGAAACTACAGGAAAATGCATAAAAAAGCCGGACTTATTACAGCCCGGCTTTATATCAAGCGCAAAAAAGCAGTGTCAAGGAACGAATATTCAATGCGTATTGATTGATTTCTTGCCTTTTTCCTTGTTCTTGCCCGTTGTGGATTTCGCCGGATTTTTCACCAGATTATCCGTCTTGTTTTCAACAATTGGCGTAGGCATATACTTGAGTGCAATCTGCAGCACCTCATCAATCCACTTCACTGGTTTGATCGTCAAATCAGCTTTGATGTTGTCGGGAATTTCTTTAAGGTCACGCTCGTTTTCAAGCGGAATAATAATGGTCTTGATGTTGCCACGATGTGCTGCCAGCAGCTTTTCCTTCAGGCCACCGATCGGCAATACCTGACCGCGCAACGTGATTTCACCCGTCATTGCGACGTCCTTGCGAACGGGAATGCCACTCAGTACGGACACCATCGCTGTACACATACCGATACCAGCGCTTGGACCATCCTTCGGCGTTGCACCTTCAGGCACGTGTACATGGAGATCCTTGTGCTCCTGGAAATTCTCTTCGATGCCAAGGCTGGCTGCGCGGCTACGCACAACGGTGAGCGCCGCCTGAATGGATTCCTGCATAACGTCGCCCAGTGAGCCTGTCATGGTGACCTTGCCCTTGCCGGGGATGACCACGGCCTCGATGGTCAGCAACTCGCCGCCCACCTGCGTCCAGGCCAGTCCATTCACCTGCCCTATAACATCTTCCTCGTCGGCCTTGCCGTATTCGAACTTGTGAACGCCAGCATATTTCTCCAGCTCTGCAGGAGTAACTGTCAGCGATTCGTTATTGCGTGCAAGGCTATGTTCCTTGACTACCTTGCGGCAGATCTTCGCAATTTCGCGCTCCAGCCCGCGTACACCGGCTTCTTTTGTGTAGTGTCGAATCAGAGCCAACAAGGCTTCGTCACTGAAGCTGAGCTCGGACTCCTTCAAGCCATTGTTCTCTCGCTGTTTGGGAATCAGATAACGCATCGCAATGTTGCGCTTCTCATCTTCGGTATAACCGGGGATGCGGATGACTTCCATACGGTCCAGTAGTGGGGCCGGAATATTCATCGAGTTCGAGGTACAAATGAACATGACGTCACTGAGGTCATAATCCACTTCCAGATAATGGTCGTTGAAGCTGTGGTTCTGTTCAGGATCCAGCACTTCCAGCAAAGCAGACGCAGGGTCACCCCTATGGTCCATACCCATCTTGTCGATTTCATCGAGCAGCACGAGTGGGTTTTTTACGCCGACCTTTGCCATCCGCTGAATAACCTTGCCCGGCATCGAGCCGATGTAAGTTCGTCGATGACCACGAATTTCGGCTTCATCACGCACGCCACCCAAGGCCATGCGGACAAACTTGCGACCAGTGGCGCGCGCAATGGACTCACCGAGCGAGGTTTTACCAACGCCTGGAGGACCCACGAGGCACAGAATCGGACCCTTGAGCTTCTTGACGCGTTTCTGCACCGCCAAATATTCGATGATGCGGTCTTTGACGTCTTTCAATCCGTAATGATCAGCTTCGAGAGTAGACTCTGCTTTCGCCAGATCGGACTGGATCTTGGTGCGCTTCTTCCAGGGGACGTTGGTCATCCAATCGAGGTAGGTTCGCACTACCGATGCTTCGGATGACATCGGCGACATCATTTTCAATTTGTTGAGTTCGGCATTGGCCTTGTCACGCGCCTCAACTGGCATGCCTGCTTCCTCGATCTTGCGCTTGATCTCATCGGTTTCGCTAGGCGTCTCGTCAAGATCACCCATTTCTTTCTGGATGGCCTTCATCTGTTCATTCAGATAGTACTCGCGCTGGCTCTTCTCCATCTGCTTCTTGACGCGGCCACGGATGCGTTTCTCTACCTGGAAGATATCGATCTCGGATTCAATCAACGCCATCAGGTGTTCGATGCGTGGTTTCAGATTGGCGAGCTCGAGAATGTTCTGCTTTTCCTGCAATTGGAGGGACATGTGGGTGGCAATTGTGTCCACCATGCGGCTTGGATCATCGATGCTGGTGATTGATGTCAGCACTTCGGGCGAGATCTTCTTGCTTAGCTGGACGTACTGATCGAACTGCGACAGCAGCGAACGCACGAGAATGTCGATGTCTTTCTCTTCGGCAGCATGACTGCTCATCGTCATCACTTCTGCGCGGTAGTAGTCCTCATCAAAATTGAGATTGCGCAAATGAACACGTTCAACACCTTCGACCAGCACCTTCACAGTGCCATCGTTGACATGCATCAGTTGCAAAACGGTAGCCACGGTACCAATCGTGAAGATGTCATCCTTGCGTGGATCATCATCGGAATGCTGCTTCTGCGCAGCCAGTACCACCTTCTTGTCAGCCGCCATCGCTGCCTTCAAAGCCTTGATCGACTTCTCACGCGCCACAAACAGCGGATGCACAATCTGCGGATACACCACTACACCACGCAGCGGCAGAAAGGGTAACTGGTTTTGTGACAGCGGTTTATCCATAGAATTCGTGTGCACTGTTTTGGGTTACGGGTATCGGTGGATGAAATGGATTCCGTCAGGAATCCCCATACCTTTAAATCATCCGCTTATGTGCTTGTCCTTGGCCGGCAAGGCTGTCGGAGCTTCGTTGGCGTAAACCAGCAAAGGAGATGTCTCACCACGAATGACGGACTCATCAATGATGACCTTGCTGACGTTCTTTTCCGACGGAATCTTGAACATCGTTTCAAGCAAAACAGATTCCATGATCGAGCGCAGACCGCGGGCACCGGTTTTACGTTCCTTGGCCCGGCGGGCAACTTCACGCAATGCGTCATTACGGAACTGCAACTCGACACCTTCCATTTCGAACAATTTGGCATATTGCTTGACCAAGGCGTTCTTTGGCTCTTTCAAGATTCGTACCAATGCTTCCACATCCAACTCATTCAGCGTGGCAATCATCGGCAAACGTCCAACGAATTCCGGAATCAGGCCATACTTGACCAAATCTTCCGGTTCCTCGTCCTGCAACACCTCACCTGTATTGGCGTTGTCCGGGCTGCGCACTTCTGCGCTGAACCCGATACCACCCTTTTCCGAGCGC
>JAZKEH010000579.1:0-7044 GCA_040387155.1 Pseudomonadota bacterium
CAGCCCCGACATGACGATCAACTTCCAAGACGACTACAACCACAAACCAGTCGAGCAACAAGCCCAGACCTTCTGGCAAGACAACAAAAGCTTCAAAGTCGAAGTCGACCCGACCAGACAGAAGTTCTACTGCCTCTCCATGTTCCCGTACCCCAGCGGCCGCCTCCACATGGGCCACGTGCGCAACTACACGATTGGTGACGTGATCTCCCGCTTCCAGCGCATGCGCGGCAAGAACGTGCTGCAGCCGATGGGCTTTGACGCGTTTGGCTTGCCGGCGGAAAACGCCGCACTGAAGCACAAGCTGCCCCCGGCCAACTGGACTTACGACAACATCAAGTACATGCGCATGCAGCTGCAGCAGCTGGGCTATGCCTATGACTGGGATCGCGAACTGGCCACCTGTCATCCGGATTACTACCGCTGGGAACAATGGTTCTTCTGCCGCCTGTTCGAGAAGGGTCTGGTCTACAAGAAAGAAGCGGAAGTGAACTGGGACCCGGTCGACCAGACGGTGCTCGCCAACGAGCAGGTCATCGACGGTCGCGGCTGGCGCTCGGGCGCCTTGGTAGAACGTCGCAAGATTCCCCAGTGGTTTATCAAGATCACCGCCTACGCCGACGAACTGCTGCGCGACCTCGACAAGCTGGATGGCTGGCCCGAACGCGTACGCGTGATGCAGCAGAACTGGATCGGCCGTTCGGAAGGTCTGGAGTTTTCGTTCAAGGTTGTGGGTTCAGATGAACTGCTGACGGTTTACACGACGCGTCCCGATACACTGATGGGCGTTACGTACTGCGCGGTGGCTGCCCAGCATCCGCTGGCGCTCGAAGCAGCAAAGAGCAATCCAGCACTCGCCGCCTTCATCAAGAAGCAGGACAACATCAAGCTGGCTGAAGCCGAGATGGCGACGCTGGAGAAGGAAGGCATGGATACCGGCCTCAAGGCCATCCATCCGATTACTGGCGAACAGGTACCGATCTGGACTGCCAACTTCGTGTTGATGTCGTACGGCTCCGGCGCTGTGATGTCGGTACCGGCGCACGATCAACGCGATTATGAATTTGCCAAAAAGTACGGGCTGGCGATCAAGCAGGTCATCAGTCCTGATCACATCAGCAAGGACTGCAACATCGAGAAAGAAGCCTTCACCGAGCGTGGCATTCTGATCAATTCCGGTGACTACAACGGTCTCGACTTCGATGGCGCCTTCGATCAACTGCTGACGTTCTTCGAGAACAACAGAACTGGCAGCAAGCAGGTGAACTTCCGCCTCCGCGACTGGGGTGTCAGTCGCCAGCGCTACTGGGGCGCGCCAATTCCGATTATTAATTGCGCTGCGTGCGGTGCAGTACCGGTGCCGGACAAGGATCTTCCTGTCATATTGCCAACCGATGTCGAGATTGACGGCGCTACTTCACCAATCAAGAAAATGCGTTCGTTCATCGATTGCGCGTGTCCGCAGTGCGGCGGCAAGGCCGAGCGCGAAACCGATACCTTCGATACCTTCATGGAGTCGTCCTGGTATTACGCCCGCTTCGCCAGCGCCCGCTACGAAGGCGGCATGCTGAACAAGCCTGAAGTGGATTACTGGCTCGACGTCGACCAGTACATCGGCGGCGTCGAGCACGCGATTCTGCATCTGCTGTATTCGCGCTTCTTCCACAAGCTGATGCGCGATCTCGGTCTCGTCAAATCGGATGAACCGTTCAAGCGTTTGCTGACGCAGGGCATGGTGCTGAAGGACGGCGCCAAGATGTCGAAGTCGCTCGGCAACACGGTTGATCCGGAAGGCATGATCGAACAGTACGGTGCCGATACGGTGCGTCTGTACATGATGTTCACATCGCCACCAGACCAGAGTCTGGAATGGTCGGACAGTGGTGTTGAAGGCGCCTACCGCTTCCTGCGTCGTCTGTGGAAACTGATCGGTGGCTTCACGGCCAGCAACCTTACAGTTGATGTTGCCAGTCTCAACGATGCGCAGAAAGAAGTGCGTCAGAAGACCCACGCCACCATCAAGAAAGTGACCGACGATTATGATCGTCGCCAGGTATTCAACACGGCGATCGCAGCCGTGATGGAGCTGTATAACGAAGTCGGCAAATTCACCGCCGCCAACAACGCGCAGGACGGCGGCCAGAACCAGGCCATCGTGCAGGAAGCATTGGAAGCAATGGTATTGCTGCTCGCTCCCATCGTGCCGCACATGTGCCACGTGCTGTGGAGCCATCTTGGCAAACAAGGGGCGTTAATAGATGCCGGTTGGCCATCCTGGGATGAGGGTGCGCTGGTTGCCACCAAGGTCAGCATTGCTGCGCAAGTGAATGGCAAACTACGTTCCGTGCTAGAGCTGCCACCCGACAGCGATAAGGCAGCCATTGAACGCGCCGCCTTTGCCGATGAGACTGTGCAGAAATTCATCGCCGGTGTTGCTGTCAAGAAAGTGATTGTGGTGCCGGGTCGTCTTATCAACATTGTCGTGGGCTAAACAGATGCTGAAATCTTCCGCATTAGTTGTATTGGTTGCGCTGCTGTCCGGCTGTGGTTTCACGCTGCGCGGCACTGCTGAGCTGGCACCTGCGCTGCAGCCGCTCTATGTCGATGTCGAAAACACAACGGCAATCAGCCGCGAAGTTGTGCGAGTGCTGATCGACAATGATGTGACACTCACCAGCGACACTGCTGCTGCCAGCCATCGCCTCGACGTCGGTGGCGAAACCAGCAGCGAACGCGCCATCAGCGTTAATGCCAACGCCCGTGCCGGTGAATACGAGCTGGTGATGGGCGTCCAGTTCCAGCTACGTCGCGGCGCTGAACTTGTCTTGCAGCCGCAGCAGCTGACGACCAGCAAGGTCTACCTCGCTGATCCGGAAAACGCTGTGGCAAAAAATGAAGAAGCCGAGCTGATCCGTACCGAGATGCGCAAGGAACTGGCTCAGCAGATTCTGCGCCGCCTGCAAGCCGTCAAGCTCTAGCGAGCACTACCATGCCGTTGCCACCTGTCGTCATTTCCATCGCGCTGCTGTTGTGCAGCAACGTGTTCATGACGTTCGCGTGGTATGCGCATCTGAAGGAGCTCAACAACAAGCCGTGGATCATCGCGGCCTTGATCAGTTGGGGCATCGCGCTGTTTGAGTACCTGCTGCAGGTGCCGGCCAACCGCATCGGTTATGCCTCGCTGTCAGTGGGCCAGCTGAAAATCATGCAGGAAGTGATCACCCTTACCGTGTTCGTTCCCTTCTCGGTCATGTATCTGAAGGAACCACTCAAGCTCGACTATCTCTGGGCTGGCCTGTGTCTGCTGGGCGCCGTCTACTTCATGTTCCGCGACAAGCTCGGCAGCTAACGCGACAAAGTCCTCAAGTCTTTTGGCCAATGCTCCGTAATAGTTCTGCAAGGGAGCATAAAAACCGGTCTTAAGGCCCTATGCATGTCTTCGTTCATACCGATCCGGGTTAGCGCTCGCCAGGAAGAAAAAAAACTGCTGCCTGGCGCATCGCTGACTTCCATGCTGTTCACGCTGGCGTTCTGCCTGTGCCTTACTGCATTCTTTTTTCAATACACCGTCCGCCAGGATGAAGAGCGGGTGGAATCCTACGTCGAAGGCGCGGTGCAATCGATTGCCGCGGCCACCATGCAGGCCACTTTCGTCAATCCGGTGTTCGATGCACTGATGGTCACGTTCGCCCGTGTCCAGCAGGATGTGGCCAACGGCGTGCCGATGTCGCAGCAGCAATTCCAGACCTATCTGTGGGCACAACCCGTCCCTGGCCTCGAAACCACGTCGCTGCAGCTGTTGCCACGCATCGCCGGCACCGGACCTGATGCGCGCGATAACGCCACGCGCATGCTTGGCGACAACGAGCGCGCCCAGCTACCCATCCTCGAGCCCAATGGCAACGGTGCGCGGTTGGCCACCATACGCAACGAGTACTTTCCCGTGCTGCGCGAAGCCAGCTACGGCATTACCGTTGATATACCCGGCATGGATCGCAGCACTGCACCAGCACACCAACTGGCGATGTTGCAGGCACGCGATACCGGCATGCTTGGCCTGTATAGCTCATTCCCCGCCACCAATTTGCCCGGCGAGGAACAAGTCAGCCATTACTACATGCCGTTGTATGAAGGTGGTCTGACACCGTCAACCGTGGCGGAGCGGCGTGAAAAACTGATCGGCTTTGTCGCGGCCTATACGCGTTACCCGGCTTCGGTCATGTTCGATCTGTTACCACAGGCCTATCACGGTATCGAAGCGACCTTTGTGCAGTCACCACCGGGTGGTGAGTCGCTGATGAGCCTGCATGGCAATATTGAAAACTACCTGCAGTCCAGTGCGGTGAAACTGGCCAGCTATCGCATGCAGGGAATCGACTTTACGCTGGCCGCAAAGGGTTCCGCTTCGCTGCAGCGGGCGATGCAGACTACTACGCGCTGGTGGGTCGTGGGGCTCGGTCTGTTGCTGACACTGTGGATGCAGTCGATGCTGTTCTGGTCCCATCTGCAGTCAAAAAAGATTGTCGCGCTGGTGAACGAACGCACGCGCGACCTCGCCGAGCGCACCACTGCACTAACAGAGGCAAACCACGCGCTGCGACAAAGTGAAATGCGATACCGGGTCTTGGCCGACAACGTGTCCGATGTGATCTACACCTGTGACTTCAACGGTATCTGCACCTACATCAGCCCTTCGGTGCAGGACCAGAACGGCTACTCCGTCGACGAATACATCGGCTATCCAATCTATCGTTTCCTCGAGCCCGCTTCCGCAGAACTCGCTCGCTCCACACTGGAAAAGGCCTCGAAGGTGCTGCTGGATCCAGAGGTGCAGGGTTACGTGCACGAAATCCACGAATACGAAACGCTGTGCAAGTACGGCGGCTCCAAGGCCATCGAATCGACAATGGACGTGCTGTTCGGCGACAACGATCGTCCTATTGGCTTTCTTGGTGTCGTGCGCGACATCACTGAGCGCAAGAAGGCAGAGAAAGAAAAAGAGAACCTGCAGCTCGCCTATCGACAGGCGCAGAAGATGGAAGCGGTGGGCACCCTGGCGGGTGGCATCGCCCATGACTTCAACAATCTTCTCACCGGCATTCTCGGCCACTCCGAACTGTTGAAAAGCGAATACGGCGGTAACAGCGAAGCCCACCGCAGTGTTGAACTGATCGAGATGGCGGCAACACGAGCGAAGGATCTTACCAGTCAGCTGCTGGGGTTCGCCCGTAAGGGCAAGTTCATGCTGGTGCCAGTCGAGATCAATCCGATCCTGTGCGATCTCGTCGATCTGATTGAGCGAACTGTCGACAAGAACATCGTGATTCATCGCGTGTCATGCGCAGACAATCCCACCGTGCTCGGGGATCCGGGACAGATAAGCCAGATATTCCTGAATCTCGCCGTCAACGCGCGTGACGCGATGCCGAAGGGTGGCCGGCTCACCTTCAAGACTGAAATACAAACCCTGGACAATCTGACCGCCACCACAACGCTAGGCCTTGCCGCCGGCCAATACTGCGTGATCTCTGTGTCGGATACCGGCATCGGGATTGCGAAGGACAAGATAGAGCGCATCTTCGAACCCTTCTTCACCGACAAGGAGGAAGGCAAGGGCACCGGTCTTGGCTTGGCGATGGTTTATGGCGTGGTCAAAAACCACAAGGGTGCGGTCAACGTTTACAGCGAGGTCGGCGCCGGCAGCAACTTCAAGGTCTACTTGCCGCTGCATGACAATCGCACCGGCGAGAAACGCAAGTCACTGGCGCGCACTGTTGTCAAAGGCACCGGCAATATCCTGTTGGTCGACGACCAACCCGTCGTCCGTCAGGTCGGCGAGAAAATGCTGTCGCAACTTGGTTACAAGGTGATGCTGGCCGACAACGGTGAGACTGGTCTTGCGTACTATCGCGAGCATTGGCGCACTATCGACATCGTCATGATTGATCTGATCATGCCCAGAATGGGGGGTCTCGAATGTCTGGAGGAGATGAAGAAACTCAACCCTGCCCTCAAGTCCATTCTGTCTACCGGCTTCAGTCGCGAGGACATCGCCGGCAAGATCAACGAGAGCCATATCCTGGGGTTCATCCAGAAACCCTATCGCGTGCAGGAGCTATCGGAAGTTATCGCGGGCGTGAAGCGGCGCGATCAGTAACCGCGCAGCAAAGCAGTCTGGTTGGCAAGAAACCATTGGTAGGTATGGCGCAGGCCTTGCTCGAGCGGAATCGTCGCCCGCCAGCCGAGAGCAGTCAGTCGTGAGACATCGACCAGTTTGCGGGGCGGACCATCCGGCTTGTCCGTGTCGAACACCAGCTTGCCAGTGAAGCCGGTGATTGCCGCCAGCAATTCCGCCAACTCACGAATAGCACAATCCACGCCAGTGCCCACATTCAGATGTGACAGCCTGGGCTGTGTGTGCTGCTGATAGTCCGTCACTGCCAGGTTCATTACGTGAATGCAGGCAGACGCCATGTCATCGACATGCAGGAATTCACGCCGCGGCGTGCCACTTCCCCAGATCACAACTTCCGGCTGCTTTGTTTGCGCGGCTTCATGCAGACGACGCATCAGTGCCGGAATCACATGACTGTTGTCCGGATGAAAGTTGTCCTGCGGCCCGTAGAGATTGGTCGGCATCACGCTGCGGTAATCGCGACCGTGCTGCCGGTTATAGCTCTCGCACAACTTGATGCCGGCGATCTTGGCAATGGCATAGGGTTCGTTTGTTGGCTCCAGCGGACCCGACAATAGCGCCTCTTCCGGAATGGGTTGCGGGGCCAGCTTCGGATAAATGCAGGAGGAGCCAAGAAACAGCAATTGCTGCACGCCTGCCTGATGCGCGCCGTGGATGAGGTTGGATTCAATTTGCAGGTTCTGGTAGATGAACTCGGCTGGATAGGTGTTGTTGGCATGAATGCCTCCTACCTTGGCAGCAGCGATGTAGATCTGGTCGGGCTTTTCTGCGGCCAAAAACGCATTCACCTGCTGTTGATTGCATAGATCGAGTTCAGCCCGCGTGCGTGTCAGCAACTGTACGTCTCG
>JAZKEH010000579.1:7054-7443 GCA_040387155.1 Pseudomonadota bacterium
CCGCACCGACCATGCCGCGATGGCCAGCAACGAACACTCGGTGCTTGCGCTGTTCAGTCATGACGATCCGAAGACTTGTAACCATGCTCCTTGATAAGCACGTCGCGTTTCGCCGCCGTGAAATCTTCGCGGGCCATCTCGGCAACAAGCGCAGCAAAGGACGTTTGCGGTTTCCAGCCAAGCTTGCGCTGTGCCTTGCTGGCATCTCCGAGCAAGGACTCAACTTCCGTCGGACGGAAGTAGCGGGGATCGACCGCAACTATGCAACGGCCATTGCTGTCATAGCCTTTGCGATCCAGGCCCTCTCCTTTCCAACTGATGGCGATATCCAGCTCTACCGCTGCTGCGTTGACAAAATCTTCCACTGAATGCTGCTCGCCAGTGGCAAT
>JAZKEH010000580.1:0-1738 GCA_040387155.1 Pseudomonadota bacterium
CGTGCAACGCGTCGTGCAGGCGATCACGCTCGATGGCACCTTCGGGCTCGATCGTGTCGTCTGGATGGACGGCAGGGAACATCCGCCTGCTACCGCGCTGCATACCTTCACTGGTTATTCCACCGGACACTGGGATGGCGACACGCTCGTCGTCGAAACCACGCACATGAAGGCCGGCTGGCTGCGCCGCAACGGCACGCCGACCAGCGAGCGCGCGAAGATGACGGAGTTCTACCAGCGCTTCGATGAGTACCTGATGGTGACGACGATCATCGACGACCCGGTATATCTGTCGGAACCCTTCGTGCGCACCACCGAATATGAATTGAACGTGCGGTCGGAACCGGTGCTGGGTTATCCCTTCACGCGCAACGACGGACCCACTTTCTACCGCTGTTTCCCCAGCGAAGAGACCGTGGCGGAAAAAGGCTACGTGCCGCACAACCTGCCGGGCGAAAACTTCCTGCTTGACGAGTTCGCGCAGAAATACGGTGTTTCGCGCTGGGTGCTTGGTGCGGGCGCTGCGTCGATGTATCCGGAATTTGCCGACAGCATCGCGCGGGATGCTGAAGTGCGGCCCACTGCTCCCGCTGTTGTGCCTGTGATCAATATGGAATCCGGTCTGCAGTCGCTGCATGTGAAGGGGAAAATATGGCTCATCACCGGCGCGGGCGCCAACATCGTGGCGCAAGTCGGTGACGAAGGCGTACTGCTGGTAGACAGCGGCAGCGCTGCCATGGCGGCAGCCGTGCGTGAAGAGGTGCGCAAGATCGCCGGCGACAAACCGATTCGCTACCTCATCAATACGCAATGGAGTGAGGAGCACACGGGCGGCAATGTGCTGCTGTCTGCAGAAGGTCAGCGTCCCGCAATCCTCGCGCATGAAAACGTCGGCCTGCGCATGTCCGCCGCCGGTGCGGAAGCCAGCACGCTGGAGATGGAAACCTACTACGGCGACAGCAAGATGATCTATTTCAATGGTGAAGTAGTCGAACTCATCAAGGTCGTTAACGCGCACACCGATGGTGATTCGCTGGTGTTCTTCCGCGGCTCCGACGTCGTCGTCGCGGGCGACGTCATCGACACTGCCAGCTTCCCGCGCATCAACGCAGAAGAGGGTGGCACGATTGGCGGCGAGATTGCCGCGCTGAATCGTATCCTCGACATCACCGTTGCAGAAACGCGCGGGCAGGGCGGCACCATCGTGATCCCCGGCCATGGCCGCCTCTACGATGAAGCCGATGTTGCCGAGTATCGCGACATGGTGACGATCATCCGTGATCGCATCCAGAAGGCAGTGACAAATGGCGACTCGCTGCGAGAGCTAAAAGCCAGTGAACCTGTGATTGATTACTCCGGCGTATTCGGCGCGCCGGGCACGGAGTGGACGGGCGACGCGTTCGTCGAAGCTGTCTTTCAGCAGCTTGGCGAAAAACAACCTGGCGCTGCGCAATGACGACGACTTATCCACTGGAGAACTTTTTCCCATGAGAACAAAACTCGTAAACATGGCGTGGCTGCTGGGCTGTCTCGCCATTCCTGCCAGCGCGCATCACGGCAGCAGCATTTCGTATGACACCGGCAAGCTGTGGACCACATGGGCCACGATCAAACAGTTCAACTTCATGAACCCGCACCCGACGATGACCTTTGAACGCACGGTCGAAGGCGGTGTTGTGGAAGCCTGGGGCAGCGAGTTGCTGACAAACCCCTCGATGCTTGCACGTCAGGGCTGGAC
>JAZKEH010000581.1:0-2662 GCA_040387155.1 Pseudomonadota bacterium
CGCCAGCACGTTCAAGCCCATTAAATTGTTCACCGTCGAAGAATACTTTGGCTCATTTGCAGAAGCCCAGAAAGTGCACTTCAACGACGGCGGCCAGTTCGACAAACTTTATACGGTCAAATAATGCGCCTGACCAAACGGGGTCTGCCCGGATTTGGCATCACGCTGGGGTTCACCTTGTTTTACCTCAGCCTGATCGTGCTGATTCCGCTGTCTGCACTATTCTTCAAGACCTTCACGCTCGATTGGCAGCAGTTTGTGGCGGCGGTATCGAGTCCGCGCGTATTGGCTTCTTACCGGCTGACGTTCGGCGCCTCCTTCCTGGCGGCGCTGGTCAATGCGGGGTCGGGATTATTGGTGGCATGGGTCCTGGTGCGTTACACCTTCCCGGGCAAGAAACTCATCGATGCATTGGTGGACTTGCCCTTTGCGTTGCCAACCGCTGTGGCCGGCATTTCACTCACCGCTCTCTTGGCCAGCAATGGTTGGGTGGGCAGTATCCTGGCGCCGTACGGTATCGACCTCGCGTTCAATCGCAACGGCGTGGTGATTGCACTCATTTTCATCGGGCTGCCGTTCGTGGTGCGCACGGTGCAACCGGTGCTGGAGGATGTCGAGAAAGAGCTGGAGGAGGCCGCCACCTGCTTGGGCGCCACCCGCTGGCAGACCTTCAGGCACATCATTTTTCCGGCCATCGCGCCTGCCTTGCTGACCGGATTCGCGATGGCCTTCGCGCGCGCCATTGGTGAATATGGCTCGGTGATTTTCATCGCCGGCAACATGCCCATGGTGTCCGAAATTACGCCACTGATCATCATCGGAAAACTCGAACAGTATGACTACGCCGGTGCAACGGCAGTGGCCACCGTCATGCTGTGCATGTCATTTGTCATGCTGCTGGTGATTAACGGCTTGCAAGCGTGGCAACGCAAACGCAGCGGAGCGAACTCATGACGAACAGTCGTACGAACAGTAAAGCCACAGGGGCAGCCAAGGCCGCCATGACCGAGCCGGCATGGCTGAAATGGCTGTTGATCGGCAGCGCACTCACGTTCATTTTCCTGTTCCTGTTGCTCCCGCTTGCCGCCGTGTTCGCCGAAGCGATGAGCAAAGGCTTGGGTGCATTCCTGGATGCCTTCAAGGAACCTGATGCATGGAGTGCGATTCGACTGACGCTCATCACGGCGGCCATTGCCGTGCCGCTGAACCTCGTATTTGGTGTGGCGGCGGCGTGGGCCATCGCCAAGTATGAATTCCGCGGCAAGGCGTTCCTGACGACGCTCGTCGATTTGCCATTTTCGGTATCGCCGGTGGTTGCAGGGCTTATCTACGTGCTGATGTTCGGCGCCCATGGCTGGTTCGGCAGCTGGTTGCAGGCGCATGACATCAAGATTGTTTTCGCGGTACCGGGCATCGTGCTGGCGACGATATTCGTGACCTTTCCATTCATCGCGCGTGAGCTGATTCCCCTGATGCAGGCCCAGGGAACGGAAGAGGAGCAAGCAGGCATGGTATTGGGCGCCAGTGGATGGCAAATATTCTGGCATGTGACGCTGCCCAACATCAAATGGGGCTTGATCTATGGCGTGATCCTGTGCAACGCCCGCGCCATGGGTGAGTTTGGCGCGGTGTCGGTGGTGTCCGGTCACATCCGTGGCCAGACCAACACCATGCCCTTGCATGTGGAAATTTTATATAACGAGTATCAGTCGGTCGCTGCGTTTGCCGTGGCATCGCTGCTGGCGTTGCTGGCCTTGGTGACGCTGGTGGTCAAGTCCTTCATAGAGTGGCAATTCGAGCGTGACCAGAAGGCGGCCATGCTGCTGCCGCCGGAGCGCCTGCTGTCGCCGTACCCCCTATAGCCAAAGAGTCAACATGAGCATCTCTATTCGTAATGTCAGCAAAGAGTTTGGTGCGTTCAAGGCACTGCGCGATGTCAGCCTGGACATCAATTCGGGTGAGCTGGTCGCCCTGCTGGGCCCCTCCGGCTGCGGCAAGACGACGCTGCTGCGCATCATCGCCGGCCTGGAGACCGCAGATCAAGGCAGCATACTGTTCAGCGGCGAAGATACGACCGATGTCCACGTGCGCGAGCGCAACGTCGGCTTCGTGTTCCAGCACTACGCCTTGTTTCGTCACATGAGTGTGTTTGACAACGTCGCCTTTGGACTGCGGATGAAGCCGCGCGCATCGCGTCCGAGTGAGGCAATCATCAAGCAGAAGGTGCATGAACTGCTGGGCCTGGTGCAGCTCGACTGGCTGGCAGACCGCTATCCGGCGCAGTTGTCCGGCGGGCAGCGCCAGCGCATTGCACTGGCGCGCGCATTGGCGGTGGAGCCTAAAGTGCTGCTGCTCGATGAGCCATTCGGTGCACTGGACGCTAAAGTTCGCAAAGAGCTGCGCCGTTGGCTACGCCGCTTGCATGATGATTTGCACGTTACCAGTATCTTTGTGACCCATGACCAGGAAGAGGCGCTGGAGGTGGCTGATCGTGTGGTACTGATGAATGCGGGGCAAGTGGAGCAGATCGGATCGCCGCAACAAGTATGGGACCACCCTGCCAGTCCATTCGTGTACGGGTTCCTGGGGGACGTCAACCTGTTCCACGGCCGCGCGCATGAGGGCGAAATGTTGATTGGTGCGGACCAGCATGGCGTGCGAC
>JAZKEH010000582.1:0-12337 GCA_040387155.1 Pseudomonadota bacterium
ACAGTTCGCGATAGCTGGCTTTACGGCTACGACCTTGGTCGAAGCATTGATGCCCGACTATGCGATGGGCCAGCAGATTGACCGTGATGACGAACGCATCAAGGCCGAATATGTCACGCTGCCGTCGCCGCAGGGCCATGGCTTCATCAAGGGCTACCTGGTGCGTCCGTTCAGCGCCGACAGCCGCTCGGCCGAGCCAGCGAAACTGCCAGGCATTATCGTTGTGCATGAGAACCGGGGGCTCAATCCCCACACGGAAGACGTCGCGCGCCGGTTGGCGATGGCGAATTTCATGGCATTTGCACCCGATGTGCTGACGTCGGTCGGCGGTTATCCAGGTGATGACTATCAGGGCGGCCAGCTGTTCAGCGGCCTCAGTGCCGAGAAGCGCTTTGAAGACATCGTAGCCAGCGCGCTATGGCTGAAGAATCGTGCTGACTGCTCAGGCAAGATCGGCGTGACAGGCTTCTGCTATGGCGGCGGTGTGTCGAACCAGTTGGCGGTGCGCCTCGGCGCTGACCTCGCGGCGGCGGTGCCCTTCTACGGCGGTGCCGTGCCAGAAGCTGACGTGTCGAAAATCAAGGCAGCGATTCTTGTGCAACACGGCGGCCTGGACACACGACTGGTTGAAGCATGGCCTGCGTATGAGAAGGCAATGGTAGACGCTGGTGTAACCCATGAAGGCCGCATCTATGAAGGCGCCGTGCACGGCTTCTTCAACGACGCGACGCCGGAACGGTATAACGAAGCCGCTGCCACTGAAGCGTGGGAACGCATGGTGGGCTGGTTCAATACGCACGTGCGTGGTTGAAAGGAACAGTGATGGGAGAGCAGTTGGCTTTTAACCAATTGCTCTATCTACAAACAAATTACTGATGAATTTTTTTTGTTGAAACCCAACGCCATTACTTGCGAGTAATGGCGTTGCTTTTTGCGTCGTTGAGAAAGTTCTGGCCAGCGCGCACCGCAGCGGCCAAACGCGTCATGTCCTGCACAGTCAGCGCGTAATACGTGCTGGAGGACACATCCAGATTGCTGGACGCCAGGTTGATTACTTTCGTGTAGAAACGGTTTGGCGGGCTTTTGTCGCCAAAGCGCGGCGCGTTTTTGAACTTGCCCGCGCGGGTCATTTCACCAAGTGCAACAGTGGCCTGGGCCACCGTGGCTTCCAGAGTTTCTTTTGTGCTGCTGCCAAACGCAAAGTCAGTAGCCGCTTGCGCAATCTCGTCTGCGGTTGCGGTTTCTGCAGTCACGCCTTTCGGCAAGGCAGCGATGATTGCGTTGTGCGTGGCAACCTCATTGGCCTTCTGTGCATTGGCACTGACGGCTGTGAGCGACAAAGCCAGCAGCAAGGCTGCGCCGAGAACTTTTGGAAAGAGAACTTTTGGCGAGAGAATTTTCATTATTACTTCTTCAGCAATTCGTCGATCAGCGCAATCGTATCAATCTGGCCCTTGAGCTCGGCAAGATCCCGTGGCGTGTGACCACCGACATCCTTCGCCGTCAGATCAACACCGTTGTCGTACGCAAGCTGCACTACTTCCTTCCAGCCAGTTTTGGCAGCACCGTGGGCAATGTTCTGGCCATTGGCCGCGCGATCCTTGATGTTGGCGCCCGCAGCCATCAAGACCTTTACGGTTTCGGCAGCCTCAGCACCCGTGGTGAACTCACCAGCCAGCGGAATTTCGCGGAAGATACCGTACACACGCCAGACACCGCCGGCAGCGAGAATGGGAGTTACTTCATACAGGACGTTGGCAATATCGACACGCGCCTTGTATTCAAGCAACAGTTTAATGGCTTCGATATCCGCCGCCTTTGCCGCCTTGTGCAGCGCAGTCGAACCCGCACTCAACACGCGCGAATCCGGACTGCCATCGGTATAGCCACGATCGCCACCACGGAATGGCGGTTCGCTCTTCAGGCGCATGTCGACGTAGGCGCCCTTCTCGAGCACCGTTCTGGCGATATCGAGTGCAGTCAATTTGTCAGGCGATGGCAGGTCACCACGGCTGCTGCTTGTCAGCAGACGCAGATCAATGGCGTTGTACAAGGCCGTGCGACCCCACCAGTCCCAGCGTTTGACGTCGGCGCCGCGCTCAATCAGCAGGCCAGCGGTGTCGTAGTGCAGATTCAGTGTCGCCATCAGCAAGGGCGTTTGGCCCCACGGGTCAGGCGTGTTGATGTTGGCACCGCCATCGAGCAACGCAGCAACGCAATCGACGCAGCCTTCGCGGGCGGCATACAACAGCGGCGTAAAGCCACCCTGGTCGAGCGGTTTGACGCGCGGTTCCGAGGTTACCCAGCGCGGCCAGTTGTGATCCTTGCCGCGCGCATTGACGTTGGCGCCCTTCTCCAACAACAGCTTGATCATTGCAGGCTGTGACTGCGAAGCCGCCCACATCAGGGCGGTCTGACCACCCCAGCCTTCGCTGGTGTTTACGTTGGCGCCCTTGTCGAGCAGCAGTTTGGCAGTTTCGGTGTTGCCGGTTCTGGCGACAGCCATCAGCAAGGTCTGGCCTTCGCTGTTGGGAGATTCGAGATCGCCGCCCGCCTCGATCAACGCCTTCATGATTTCGTAGTCACCGTGCTCCGAGGCTACTGTCATCGGCGTGGCGCCATATTCATTCTTGATGTTTGGATCGGCGTCTTCGTCGAGCAGCATTGCCACCAGCTCGTGATCCTTCTTGTACACCGCCCAGTGCAGCGCCGTGGTGCCGTCAACCGACAACTGGTTGACGTCGGCACCATCGGAGATCAGCTCAAGCGCCGTATCGCGCGCGCCGGCGTTGATCAGGTCGGGCAGTGTTTCAACGGCCAGCGCAACAGTGGTTGCCAGCAGTGACACCGAAAGGAGAGAAGCAGACGCAAGCAAACGCATATCAGACTTCCGTAAACAGGCCGTTGCTGTTGCCAAGTTTCTCGACGCCAGGAATGCCGGCGCGTTCGAGAATCGTCAGCATCAGGTTGGCGTGCGGGGTGTCGGCGGCGTACTTCAAGTGCTGACCACCCTTCAGACGACCATAGCCGCGGCCGAAGATGGCTGATGGCAGCGGATCGGCATTGTGGGCATTGGAGTCACTCATGTTGCTGCCGAACAGCAGGATGGAGTGATCGAGAATGGAGCCATCGCCGTCCTGCGTCTTCGCCAAACGGTCGAGGAAGCGCGCGAAAATCTTCGAGTGATAGGTTTGTACAACGGCGCATTTGTCCATCTTGTCGGGCACATAACGATGATGGGACAGCGGATGGTATGCATCGGAAATGCCGACCTGATTGTAGGTCAGCATGCTGATTTCGGCCGACAGCATCATGGATGCAACGCGCGTCAGTTCGGCTTCATAGGCCAGCGCAGTGAGGTCGAACATCAGGTTGATGTGTTGTTCCCAGTTGGCGGGGACGCCAAGCGGTGCATCGGGGATTTCGATGCCGGTGAAATCCTGTGCGTCCAGTTTCTGCACCTGCAGTTCCACATCGCGTACAGAATCCAGGTATTCCTCCATGCGTTGCTTGTCAGCATTGCCGAGCTTGCCATTCAGCGACGAGCTGCTTTCGGCAACCAGATCCAGCAGGCTGTATTTCTGGTTGGTGATCGATTCGCGTTCTTGCGCGGTATCGCCCTGACCAAACATGCGGAAGAACAGTTTGCGTGGATTGTGCTCCATCGGCAGCGGTTGCGTGCGGGTGCGGAAGGAAATGGTGGAGCCGAGGCCGCAACCAAAGTCGGCGCTGCAGACGCCAGAAGCAGACGAAGCTTTCACTTCGGTACACATTTCCAGCGATGGGAATGGGGTGTCCTGGCCAAGGTATTGCGCGGCCACCTGGTCGGCGGAAATGCCGTAATTCGGATCGTTGGCATCAACCGTGAACGGCGATGCACAGCTCAGCCACGTTCCGGGCGAGGTGGCGTGAACGCCGGCGCCTTCGGCAGCCGAGTTACGCAGACCACTGACGATGGTCAGTTGGTCCTTATAGGCAGCCAGTGGTTGCAGAATTGGGGAGAGCGCAAAGTCTTTGCCAGTGGCTGCAGGCGTCCACTTGTCCATGATGGCGCCATGCGGGAAATAGAAAAATCCCAGTTTGGGTTTTGGCAGCGCAGGCGTTTGCGCCAGCGCAGTGCCGGCCGGAATCATCGCGTCCAGCAAGGGCAATGCGAGCGCAGCGCCCAGACCGCGCAATACCGTTCTACGTGGCAGATGCTTTTTGGATATGAACATGGCGTTAACTCCCAGAATTGATTCCAGTGACTTATTGGCGACTTGCTGTAGCGCTACCCGGACTATCTGACAATATTTCCTGCTGCGGTGTGTGTCGCATGCGGAACTGCTCGCTCTTGACGATATTCAACACCAGTGACGAAAAACGGTAATTGTCCTGCGACGCGTCGCGGACGATCTGCCGGACTGTCGGCATATCCTGATAATCAACACCACGGCCGAGACCGAAGGTCATCAGCTTTTCGGTAAACGTCTGCACGAATTGATCAGGACGCGTCAGTATCGCATGGCGCAAATCCAGCGGACCTTTGACCGGGGTGCCATCGGCCATGACGCCAGAGGCATCAACCGGAATACGGGCCAGCCGATCCATGTCCTGCCAGCGACCAACAGCATCGAAGTTTTCCAGCGCAAAACCCAGCGGATCAATGACGCCATGGCAACCATTGCAGGAGGGGTTCTCGCGGTGCATCTCGAGGCGCTCACGTACCGTCGTGTATTCCTGGCCGGGCTCAATTTCAACAAAGCCTTCCACTTCCGGTGGCGGCGCCGCCGGTGGCGTGCCCTGGAGTTTTTCCAGCAGCCATTTGCCGCGCAATACGGGTGAGGTTCGGTTCGGATAGGAAGAGACCATCAGCACGGCGCCCTTGCCCAGCAAGCCCCAGCGCTTTTCATCCTGCAATTGCACGCGACGGAATTCACTGCCGCGTACATCGTTGATGCCGTAGTGCAGCGCAAGCGTTTCATTCAGATAGGTGTGATCGGCCGTCAGCAGATCGACCACGCTGCGGTCTTCTTCAAAGATGCTCTGCATGAACATCAGCGCTTCCTGCGTCATCTCGCCGCGAATGCCGCGGTCGACATCACGGAACAACTGGCCATCGGGTGTGATGTTGTCGAGCTCGGCAAGGCCGAGCCACTGGTAACCAAAATTGTCGGAAAGGTTTTTGGCGCGTGGATCTTTCAGCATGCGCTTCACCTGCGTTTCCAGCACGGCAGGATCTTTCAGGCCATCGTCAGCGGCGATCTCGAGCAGCGTTTCATCCGGAATCGAACTCCACAGGAAGAACGACAAGCGTGAGGCCAGCTCGAGGCTGCTCAGTTCATAGGAAGTGCCCGGCGGCAGCGAACCTGGAATCGGTTCGATGCGATAGAGGAACTTCGGATGCGCCAGGATGCCAGACAGTGCAAAGCTGACGCCTTTTTCAAAACCACCTTCTTCATAGCCGACGTCGTACATTTTCATCAGCAGCGTGGTGTCTTCGTCGGCGACAAAACCGCGGAAGGCTTCGTCGGCCATCGTTGTCACAATCTGTTTGGCGCAGGTCGTCTCATCAACATCCTGGCTTGGATGACACGAGAAAATCTTGTCCCTGCTCGGCGTTGCGCTCAGGCCGGTCGCATCGACGGGACCGTAGATTTCAAAGTCACCGACGCGAACAACAGCGTCCTGACCCTTGCGCGGATTCTGCTGCTGCAGCGAGGAATCCGATTCAGCAAAGGAACGATGACGGAAGAAGACGGCAACCTTGTGCGGGCCGGCAGTTGTCGTCAGCGGAATTTCGCGCAGGCTCGCATTCAGTTCATCGATGGCGGGTGCACGCAACTGATCAAGCTTGGCCGCCTGTTCGAGTCCGCCGATTGTCTTCTCAAAAATTTTCTTGCCGTCGAGCGTGGCGACCAGCGTGTTCTCGTGTTCCATGCTGCCCACCGCAAGGCCGGACACCATGTTGCCGATGTTCAGGTGGTATTTGCCGTCGCTCGGGAAGTAGTGCTCTACCACGGCGCCGCCGCGCGAACCCAGCGGTAAGCCATCAACATGGAAGGATTGGCCAGCGCCCGAAAATACATACGGCGTGCCCGAGGCTCTGGCAGTTGCACTGCCAACAGCCTGCTCACTGACAACGCGGGCAGCACTCAGATACTGGTCAACGAATGAAGGCGTCACTTGCAGCGCGGTGGCGATGTTGTCGAAGCCATCTTCAGCGCCATCAACCGGCAACAATGCGTCTGGATCAATATCCAGCTCAAGCAAATCACGCACAGCGTTGGCGTATTCGGTACGGTTCAGGCGATGCAGCAGCTTTTCACCAGGATCTTTTGCTGTGGTCTGCGGCTGATCGAGATTGCCCTCCATCCACGCGACGAACTCATCAACCCTGGCCACGTCAGGACGTTCCTGCCCGGGAGGCGGCATCATGCGACCGCGCAATTTGCGGACAACCTTTTCCCATACTTCGGCGTCCTTGCGGACGTTGTTGTGATCCATCAGATCGAAGGCGAGGCTGCCGCTGAAGTCATCCAGGTTATGGCAGTCCATGCAGTAGTCATTCAGCAGGGCCCATTGCTGGTCGGCCTTCGCATCAAGATCGGCCTGTGCAGGTACGGCAGGGATTGGAGTGAACGCAGTGGTTGTCGCTGCAGCTACCTGCTCATCATTTTTTCCACAACCGGCAAGCAATAGCGCAACGCCCACCATGGCACCCAGCAGACGCGGCGCCTGCATGCTGATCAAGGTCTTTCTTCTGGTGATGGTGGTGTTTGCTTTCATGGTAGGTAGCGGAAATTCAATGAGGGGCTCAAGGGACATTCAGGAAACGATCATTCTGGGGATCACGCACGTGACCCTGGATACTCTGGAACGCCAACGTCATGAACAGGGTCGGGTCTCCCATTTTGGCATCATATTCGGCGGTTGGCTTGGTTTTTAACAATTCCTCCAGACTTTCACTTTTGATGAACGAGGCATGGATGCGATCAAAGATCGTCAGATACATCTGGTTTTGCGCCTTCAATTCTTCAAGGGTCATCACGTCGCCGTAGGCAGGAATAATTTTCGTATTTGCGGTGGGGACGGTCATTAACGAGACAAAGCTGTCCAGCAGTCCGGCGATAAAACCGCCCGTCCACCAGTCAATTTCAGGCCAGCGTCCGTTGGAGACCAGGCCGCCCGTCACCAATACGTCTTCCTGCTCGAAATAAACCCAGATATCGCCGTCGGTATGCGCGCTTCGCATATAGCCGTACTGCACGGTGGTGTCGCCGATCTGGATGGAGCCGTCCTCGAAGAACACGGTTTTGGGCAGGCCAGCGTCAGCCATCGGTGGAAAAGTCTTGCCCGACCAACGCTGCCAGACCTCAGTACCCAGCCACAGTTTGGTGTTTTCGTGGGCAATGATCTCAACGCCCTTCTCGCCCAGCGGCACATTGGAACCAGTTTGCTCCGGATGCCATTGAGTGTTGAACAGGGCGCGAATCGGTCGGTCGGGGAAGTTTTCGGCGATGACGCTTTGCAGTTCTGTCTGCCAGTCGGCATGGCCGCCATCGACCAGGATCAGCCCTTCGTTGCCATTGACAACAAGTACGTTGCTGTCGGGTCCTTTTACAAACAAGACGTTGTCCGACAGGCGTTGAGTCTGCAGCGCAGGCGTTGCTGCCAGCGTCACATTTGTAACGGACAAGGCTGTAATCAACATTACAACCGAACCGATCAGTACGGATGAATGCTGAATGAAAAGTCTGCGACCACGTGGATACATCTTATTTTCCATACATTTTACTTTTTGTATCGCTTAGACTTGCCGCCGGGAAATATTGCGGTCGTTCGCGAATTCAGTGAAATTTTTTTGTTTTTTATTTAGAGAGGAAAGGCTATGGAAATCACCCGAAAAAGTAAATTGTTCTGCGCAATCGCCTTAATTTCTGCACCGTTTCTTACCAACCCGGTGTCAGCACATCATTCTCTGGTTGGCGAGTTCGACACGTCGATCAATCTCGAAGTACGCGGCGCCATCAACAAGGTTGAATGGACCAACCCGCATATCTGGATCTATCTGGACGTTACCAATGCTGCCGGCGTTGTTGAAAAGTGGGAATGCGAAATGGGTTCGCCGAACCAGTTGATCCGTCAGGGCTGGAAAAAAGAAGATCTGCCAATCGGCACGATCATTCGCGCCCAGGCCAACCCGGCCCGTGAAGGCGAGCACATCTGCAGCACACGCAGAATCACACTGGATGACGGCACCCCGGTGTTCAGCCGCGGCGCGAACTAACAAGAACAAGCTTTAGCCTATATCTACAAGAGGGGTTCCAATGAATTTGATCAAACCTATGCTGTCAGCCTGCTCCCTGCTGCTGTTGGTAGCTGGACTGGCACAGGCGGCAGAAGCGCCAACAGAAAAACAAGCAGCCGGCCCGGTGCCGCGCACAGCGAGCGGCAAGCCGGACTTCAACGGCGTGTGGGAATTTCCCTACGTTTCCGACATGTCTGGCAAGGGCAACGGTCGCAACCAGATTGGCGCGGGTGACCTGCCATACACACCTGCAGGCAAACTGAATTTCGATCGTTACGAAGCCGCCGCAGGTGATTACACCGGCGCCTGCCTGCCCTTTGGTCACGTACGCGCGATGAACTCGCCGAACCCGGTGCAGTTCTTCCAGACTGACACTGACTTCGCTTATCTGTTTGAAGTGAACACCTGGCATCACTCCTTCAAGATTGGTGGCAAAGACACCACTTTCGACATACCACCGACCTGGTACGGCAATTCGCATGCTGAATGGGACGGCGACACGCTCGTCGTGACCACCAGCAATTACAACGGCAAAACGCGACTCGACACCGTCGGCCATCCGCACAGTTACAAACTGACGGTTACCGAAAGAATGACGATGCGCGACGCCAACTCGCTGGATTACGAAGTGACCATCGAAGACCCGCTTTACTACTCCAAACCGTGGAGCAACAAGCGCATCTTCACCCGCATGGCCGATGGCCTGGGCGTGCTGGAGTATTCCTGCGAAGAGAACAACAGAGGTATCTGGGAAGGCAGAATGCAATTGCCTGACTACTCCAACTGGCATACCTATGATGAAGAAGCAGAACGCGCGAAGGATGAAGCCGCTGCGAAGAAGTAGGACTGACTAACTGAAAAGCCGCCAAATTGGCGGCTTTTTTATTGGAACAAACCGGTGCTGCAAGGCAAAAGCCGGCCGGGACCAACCGCTGTTTGGTGGTTACTGTCGATTTGCAGGAAGTTGTCACAGGCTTTTTGTTGGTTCGTGCTGTATACTGCCGTACCACGCGGTTCTGCCAATACTCGCGAAATCAAAGCGCCATTTGCCCCGCTCACTTCTTTTACCGCCCCATTGCAGCTTCCGTTTATAGAAAGTTTTTGAATAACAATCCTTGATGAAAACCCCACCCCGCCTGCTGCCGTTGCTTGAAGACGGCCTGATCGACAGCGTCATCGCACAACTGATGAGTGGCAAGGAAGCGCAGGTCTATATCGTCGAGTGTGGTGGTGAGCGCCGTTGCGCCAAGGTGTTCAAGGAAGCCAACCAGCGCAGCTTCAAACAGGCTGTGCAATACCAGGAAGGTCGCTCCGTACGAAACAGCCGACGCGAACGTGCGATGTCGAAGAAGACAAAGTACGGCCAGAAGGAACAGGAAGACGCCTGGCTGAATGCTGAAGTAGACGCACTACGCAAACTGGCTGCTGCCGGTGTGCGGGTACCCAAACCCTATACCTTCGTTGACGGCGTGTTGTTGATGGAGCTGATCATCGGTGCTGATGGCCTTACGGCCCCCAGACTGGGTGATCTCGAATTTACCGCTGAAGTTGCCCGTGACCATCACGCGCAAGTCATCAGCGAAATAGTACGCATGTTGTGCGCTGGTCTGGTCCATGGTGACCTGTCGCCGTTCAACGTGCTGATCGATGCCGTTGGTCCTGTCATCATCGATCTGCCGCAGGCCGTCAATGCCTCTGGCAACAACAGTGCGCACATGATGCTGGAACGAGATGTCCGCAACATGCGCGAATTTTTCGGACGCTTTGCGCCGGAAATACTGGAGACGGACTACGGCAACGAAATCTGGGCGCTTTATGAAGCCGGTAATCTGCAAGAGGACAGCAGACTCACCGGCCAGTTCCAGCAGGACGAAACCATTGCCGACCTGGCCCAACTGATGGCAGTGATTGAAGCTGCCAAAGAAGAAGAAGCAGAGCGACTGGCCAGGGCCGCGCTTGCTCTCGAACAGGTGTAACCGTCGGTCCTCGACAGTTACGCCGCCTACCCATCAGGAAAATGAATGTCTTTTAACGAACTGGGCTTGAGCCCTACGCTCTTGCAGGCCGTACTTGATACTGGCTACACGATACCTACACCCATCCAAATGCAAGCCATCCCCGCCATTCTCACTGGCAAGGACGTAATGGCTGCCGCGCAAACCGGCACCGGCAAAACTGCCGGCTTTACCTTGCCACTGCTGCAGTTGCTCAGCGGCAAACCACCCGTCAAATCCAATCACACCCGTGCCCTGATCCTGACACCCACCCGCGAACTCGCGGCGCAGATCCAGGAAAGCATTGAAACCTACGGCAAGCATGAAGATCTGCGCTCTGTCGTTGTGTTCGGCGGCGTGAAGATCAACCCGCAACAGCTCGCACTGCGCAAAGGCTGCGACATCCTGGTGGCGACACCGGGTCGTCTGATGGATCTTTATCAGCAGAACGCAGTCAAGTTCCAGGACATCGAAGTGCTCGTGCTCGACGAAGCAGACCGCATGCTCGACATGGGCTTCATCCGCGACATCAAGAAAATTCTCGCGCTGCTGCCGAAGAAGCGCCAGAACCTGATGTTCTCTGCAACCTTCTCCGATGAGATCCGCACGCTGGCAAAAACCATTTGCCATCATCCGGTCGAAATCGATGTGGCACCGCGCAACTCGACGGTTGAACTGATTTCGCAGGAGTACTACCAGGTATCGAAAGAGAAGAAAGTGCCGCTGCTCGGCAAACTGCTGCAAGGCACTTCGGAACAGGTACTGGTGTTCAGCCGTACCAAGCACGGCGCCAATGCGCTGGTGAAAAAACTGGCCGGCTTCGATGTGCAGGCTTTGGCGATTCACGGCAACAAGAGCCAGGCGCAGCGCACGAAAGCCCTGGCCGATTTCAAAGACAACAAAGTGCAGGTGCTCGTCGCCACCGATATTGCCGCGCGCGGTATCGACATTGACCTGTTGGCCATGGTCATCAACTTCGACATGCCGCAAGTCCCGGAAGACTACGTGCATCGCATCGGCCGCACCGGTCGTGCGGGCGCCACCGGTGTTGCGGTATCGCTGGTCAGTGAAGAAGACACCTCACAGCTGCGCGCAATCGAACGCCTGATCAAGCGCAAGATTCCGCGCCAGGAATTTGATCCGTCGTCGCTGCCGGTTTCCAAAACCGTGGTGCACGATGATGCGCCACGCTCGGAAGGCAGACAGTCCCGCCAGCCGCGTCAGTCATCTGCCCGTCAGGGTGACAGACCGCGCAGTGGTGGTAACAGCGGCAATGGCGGTGGCAATCGTCGACCCGCTGCCAACCGTGATGAGCAACCGCGTCAACATGCTGCGCGTTCGAGTGAAGGTTCTGATCAGCAACCACGTGCAGCACGCTCACATGAAGGCTCTGGCCAACCGCGTCGTGACGGCAATCAGCCACGTCGCCCCTCGGGCCAACCGCGCACTCAGGGTCGCTCGGACGGCGGCAATCGTGAAGGCTTCGCACGCGCAGATGACGCTGGCAACCGTCAGCAAGGACGCGGTCGCGCTGCACCTGCGGGTAACAGCTCTCGCCCCGGCGCACGCAGTGGCAAACCCGAACAAGCCAAGCGACCAGTCTCCGGCAATCGCGAAGGCGCCAGCTTTGCACCGCCAGCCAAACCAGCCGCAGGCTTCTGGAATTCGCTGGGTGAAAATCTGCGCAAGGGCAAATTCTTCAAAGGCAAATAGGACGCCTTCCCTATTGGGACCAAAGCGGTAGCCCCGTCACTGGGCACGTGTTACAAAGGATTCGCTGGCATGGCGAGCCTGGCGCAAGCTGGCTCGCCATGTTTTCAGATAACAGCAGTCCAAAAAAACAGGCGAAGTGATTCCCCATGCCCACCGCTTTTCCCTTGCCGACCCCTCCAGTGACCAAGGTGAGCTATCCGCTCACGGCACAATGGCTGGGCGCACTTGCTGCCATGTTGGCACTCGCTGTCATGTTTGGCTGGCACACCCACAATGAGGTGCTGATCCAGCTGCGAGCCGACCTCGTCGTGATGCCCTACAACTCCGCGTTGCTGATGTT
>JAZKEH010000582.1:12347-15665 GCA_040387155.1 Pseudomonadota bacterium
CTGGCAACGCTGGACCGTGGCGACCGTATTGGTGTTGCTGATGTTGCTGGCCGGCATCAGCCTCATCTGTCTTGCTCGCCGCGTACTTCTGCCAGTCCGCCTCGTGTCAGCAATGGGCCTGCTGATCAGTGCATTGACGATGTCGCAGTACTTCAGCGATATCGACCTGGGCATCGACAACCTGTTGATGGAGCCCTACCTGACGACATTGGCGACCTTTCCCGGCCGCATGGCCTTGAGTACGGCCTTTGCCTACATGATTCTCAATTCCGGCCTGCTGCTTTCCACTTTCAAGGACCGCACCTGGTATGTCCGCTCACTGACCACCATTTGTGCCGGCATCGTCATCGCCAGCGTCATTGCCACCGTGATCGGCTACAAGTCCGACCTGCAACCGCTGTTTGGCTGGAGTGCCACCACTTATATGGCGCTGCACTCGGCGCTGGGCATCTTCATGCTGGGCATGGGCTTGCTGATTTGCAGCCTCATCTCCGACGGCAACGATCCCGAACACAATCATCTGCCACTGGCTGCTGCCGGCTTCATCGTAATTGCTACTGCTACACTGTTGCTGTGGAGCGGGCTCACCCGCCAGCGTGATGAACAGCTGCAGGACGCGCTCGACGCCAATGTGAACCTGCTCAGCCTCGGCATCAATTCCATCTACCGCGAACACGTCAACACGCTCGACCGTATGTCACGGCGTTGGGTGACCGGCGGCGGTACCGCCCGCGCCATCTGGGAAACTGATGCACGCTCCTTTACCGAATCCCTGCCCGGCATTCGCGCCATGTACTGGGTTGATCCGCAAGGCCAGTTGCTGTGGCAGATACCTGCAACCGGCAGCAGTCTGGCCGCCGTCACCGACATCACCACGCAACCGGAACTGACCGCGCAATACATGTTGGCGCGCGAGACACGCAAGACGACGTTCAGCATGCCGGAAGTATTGAGCCTGACTGACAGCCGTTTTTTCCTGGTGCATCCGCTGTACATCGAAGAACGTTTCGACGGGGCGATCGTGGCTGAATTCCAGGCTGCACAGCTGTTTACCGCTGCCAGCGCACAAAACTTCGCGGTTCCCTTCCAGATAAACTTCGATGGTGTGCCTGTCTATCGCAATGAGCTGGTGGCAACGTTGGAAGGCACTGACCACGTTTCCGTCATCGCACCACTCGCATTGACAGAAGGAGGCTGGTCTTTGCAGGTAATGGATGCGCCGGAACTGCACACTGATTTCCGCAGCCTGTTGCCAGAGGTTGTCCTGACCATCGGCATGGTCATGGCAGCACTCTTTTCGGCCTTGCTGGGACTTTGGTCGATTTCCAAACGTCATTTGATAGAAGCCAATCTTGCACACAGCGCGCTGCTGCAAAGTGAGCGACAGCTCAACCAGTTCCGCACGACGCTCGACCGCACGCTCGATTGCGTCTTCATGATAGATGCCCGGTCGCTGCTGTTTTTCTACGGTAACGAAGGCGCCTTGCGCATGACGGGCTGCACAGCAGCCGAGCTGTACAGCAAGCACCCGTGGGATGTGAATCCGGACCTCACTGAAGAACAGTTCAGGACGCGGATTGCTCCCTTGATCCAGAAAGAAATCGACTCCACTACCTACGACACCATCCAGCTTTCCGCCGATGGCAGCAGAGTGCCCGTCGAGTGTTTCCTGCAATACATCTCTCCCTCCAATGAAGCACCGCGCTTCGTCGCGATCATGCGCGACATCACACAGCGCAAGCGCGTTGAACAGATGAAGAGCGAATTCGTATCGACGGTAAGCCATGAACTGCGTACGCCGCTCACATCAATCTCCGGCGCCCTCGGTCTCGTCAGCGGTGGCGCCCTCGGTGAAGTGCCCGTCGCCGTCCAGGACATGATCGACATTGCCTACAAGAACAGCCGTCGGCTCACCCATCTGATCAACGACCTGCTCGACATCGAGAAGATCGCTGCCGGCAAGGTCAATTTCGACATGCAGAGCCAGCCGCTGATGCCGTTGCTGGAACAGGTAGTCGAAGGTACCCGTACCTATGGCACCGAAAACAACGTGAGTTTGCAGATCCTGCATCAGCTGCCCGCCGTGCATGTCCGCATCGACAGCCAGCGCCTGCTGCAGATTCTCAGCAACCTGCTGTCGAATGCCATCAAGTTTTCACCGGAAGGCGGTGTCGTCGAGATTGGCGTTGAGCAACGCGCCAACAAGGTTCGCATCAGTGTGCGCGACCATGGCCGCGGTATCCCGGAAGAATTCCGCGGCCGCATCTTCCAGAAATTTGCGCAGGCCGATGCCTCCGATACCCGCAAGCAAAGCGGCACCGGTCTCGGTCTCGCCATCAGTCGTGAACTGGCCGAACGCATGGGTGGCTTCCTGTCGTTCGATGCCACGATCAGCGAAGGCGCCTGCTTCTTCCTCGAGTTGCCAATCAGCAACCAGCAATTCATCGCGGCAACACCAACCACTGGCGAAGAAGCCAGCGCCCCCCGCCTGCTGGTGGTGGAAGACGAACCCGATGCAGCCTTGCTGCTGCAGCAATTGCTGAAAAACGCCGGCTACCTGGCCGACATTGCCCCCAACGGCAATGCTGCGCTGCAGGCACTGCAACACAACAGCTACGCCGCCGTAGTGCTGGATTTGATGCTGCCCGACATGCATGGCATCGACATCATCCGCGCACTCAAGAAACACCCTCGCACCGCCGACCTGCCCGTCATCGTTGTCTCTGCGCACACTGAAGACGGCCAGTTGCGCATGAATGGCGACTGTTCCGACATCGTCTGGCTGACCAAGCCCATCGACACCATTGCCTTGCTGGACCAGATCGACAAAATCGTCGTCGATGCCATCAAGGGCACCCGTCGCGTGCTCCATATCGAAGACGATGCCGATCTGCATGCGGTCATTCGGGGCATGGCGGGCAATGGCTGTGACTTCAGTTTGGCGACTACGTTGGCTGCTGCCCGCCAGCAGATGCAGAAGGAGAGCTTTGGGGCTGTCATTCTCGATCTGGAATTGCCGGATGGTTCGGGGTGGGATTTGTTGCCAGATATCACGAACCTGCAGCCGAATGCGCGGCTGATCATCCTGACGGGCAAGGACACTACGCCGGCTGATGCCAACAAGGTGGATTCCATTCTTCTCAAATCCCGGGTGACGCCTGGGCAGTTGTTGAGTGCTATCCACGCGAGACTCGAAACCTAGCGAGCTCAAGCTTTAGAGCAAGGCCGGCCGGGGACTCTCTTCCTTCCGAATTTTCGCCCCCGGCATTCATTTTTCGGGGCTGCGGTGCTTGCGCTCCTCGCTTATCCCGAAAAATG
>JAZKEH010000583.1:0-11915 GCA_040387155.1 Pseudomonadota bacterium
TAGCAACCGACCGGTTTCCTGCAAGCCGCGATACAGCGACAACAAGCTGCTGCGGAAATCAGCGGGCTCTGGTGGCCAGACATTGGGTGGTTCGGTCAGGCCGCGTGGAGCTTCACCGTCGCGTTCGGGCCCGATCTGCCAGAACTCCTTCAGGTCCGCTGCTTTCTGACCTACGGCGGTTTCGGTACGGAACGGCGTATAGCCGCGCGGCCCCTTGGCGTACTCACGTTTGACTGCATCCGGCAGCGCAAAGAAGCGTGCGGAGAGGGCGTAGGCATGTTCGAGCGCGGCGGGCGCTATCGCGTGATCGACAAGAATAATGAAGCCGTAGCGCTTGAGTCCTGCCAACAGCTGCTCGCAAAAAGCAGCGCGTCGCGCCGGATCGCTGCCGGTGAAATCAGTGAGGCTGAGAGTGGGGACGCTGGAACTCATGGGGCGATCATCGCACAATCCATCCGGTATTCCGCTCATCGAACAGGCCAACTCCTCGTGCCGCACGCCAAGCCTCTCATCATCGCCATCAGCGGCCCCTCCGGCACTGGCAAGTCCACGTTTGCCACGGCGTTGGCGCAGGCATTGAGTGAGCAGTCGCCGGCACGCGTGGCGCTTATCCATGAGGATGCGTATTACCGCGACCAGTCCCATCTCACTATGGCGCAGCGGCAGCAGACCGACTACGACCACCCTGCTGCGTTGGAACATTCCCTGTTGCTGACCCACTTGCATGCACTCGGCCAGGGCAACGCAGTGGCAGTTCCGGTCTACGACTACACCCAACACACCCGCAGTGAGCGCACCCTGCAGCAGCAGCCGGCCGAGGTGCTGATCCTCGAAGGCATTTTGCTGTTCAGCAATCAGGAGTTGATGCAGCTCGCCAACCTGCGCCTCTTCATCAACACCCCGCTGACGCATTGCAAGCAACGGCGGATAGACCGCGATACCCAGGAGCGCGGCCGTACCCGCGACGCTGTGGAGGCGCAGTTCGAGCAATGCGTCGTCCCGATGTATCGCCAATATCTGGACATCTGGCAGCAGCAGGCCGATCTGGTGATCGACGGCGAGGCGCCCACGGCTGTTGCCGTGGCGCTTGCGCTGGCAAAGCTCCGCAGCCAAGTGCCCGTTTCCACAGGAATTCTTCCCGACTAGCCCAAAGCGGGACTCTGTCCCGGGATTAGCTGATATCACTCTACTAGTATTGCCGGCACGTTCAGGCCACGGCTTGAACACGCTGATTCAATAACAATACAGAGAGTGATTCCCCAGATGGCCGCTAGCACCAAAACCACTACCCCAGCTTCTACCACCGTCAAAGTATCTGCCCAGACCGGCGCCGCCAAAGACGAAACCTTTGCAGGCATCTCCGAAGACAGCTCCACCCAGATTCTGAATGTACTGGCCAACGACCCAGGCTCGGCCTACCTCTGGTCCATCGACCAGAATGCCTTGCTGGCTCCGGCCGGTTCCCAGCAGCCCCAGGCCCTGGCGTCGGTGACGCTGGCCAGCGGCGCCAAACTGTTTGCCAATGCCGATGGCACCGTGCGTTACGTGGGCGCTGCCGCATTGCAGAGCCTGCAGGAAGGCGAGATTTTCAACGACAGTTTCATCTACACGATCCGCATGGCCAACGGTGCCCTGAGCACTGCGAAGTCCACGGTACAGATCATCGGCAAGAACGACGTTGCCACCTTCGCCGGCGACAAGAGCGGTGCGCTGACCGAAGACCAGAGCGGCGTCAGCGGCACACTTACCGTCAGCGATGCTGACCACGACCAGAGTGCCATGCAGGCAGCGAGCCTGACCGGCAGCAATGGCAACCTCGGCATCAACACCGACGGCAACTGGAGCTATGGCCTGACCCGCGACATGAACTATCTAGCCGCTGGCGAAAGTGTTGTTGAAAGCTTTATCGTCAAATCGGTGGATGGCACGGAACAAGCCATCGCCCTTACCATCAATGGTGTTAACGACGTTGCCACCTTCGCTGGCCTGGCTACGGGTTCGGTACAGGAAGACGGCACGCTGAATGCTGGCGGTGTTGTCACCGTTGCTGATCTTGATCATGACCAGAGCGCATTCGCGGCCATCGGCAATCTTGCTGGCGCCTTCGGCAACTTCACCTTTGATCTGCAGAGCGGCGCGTGGACCTACGCACTGCGCAATGCAGACAGCAATGTGCAGGCATTGGCCACTGGCCAGAGCGTGCAGGACACACTGACTCTCACTTCGGTTGATGGCACCACCACTGCGATCATCGTCAGCATTGACGGCGTGAATGAGCCGGTGGCACCGCCTCCGCAGAATCTGCCAGCCAACTACCTGTTCAACGCGGGCACTGGTTTCCCCACCACCCACACCAACAGCGTTACCGGCTTTGACTCGAATGACACGGTAAAACTGGCCGGCTTTGGCCACGCGATCAGCGGTGTAGTCGTGACGACGGGTAATTTCGGTTTCGGTGATTCGGCAATTGCCGATACCCAGATCCAGATCACGCAGTCGTGGGGCAACAGCAACAACCCGCAGACCGAAGTCATCAATGCCTATCTGGTCGACTACAGCCCGATCACGAATGTCCAGATTGCAGTAACTGGCTACAACGGTCCGATCGTGATCGATGGTGTTACTTACACCGTCTGATAAAGAACGCGCCATTAAAAAAGCCCCTGTCACGCAAGTGCAGGGGCTTTTTGCTTTCGGGCACTTCAGATTGATTAAAGTCGCGTGACAGTGACTTTCACTTCCAGCTCATGGTCACCACCGCCCAGCACGATGCCGCGCAGCGGCGCGATGTCGTTGTAGTCGCGGCCCCAGCCTATCGTGATGAATTCGATGTTGGCGAGTTTGCCATTGGTGGGATCGAAGCCGATCCAGCCGGCTTCTGGCAACCACGCTTCAACCCACGCGTGTGAAGCGTCGCTACCTACCAGTTTCTCTTCACCGGGCGGCGGCTCGTTCAGAATGTAGCCGCTGACATAGCGCGCGGGCAGTTCAAGACTGCGCAGGCAACTCAGCATCAGGTGCGTGAAGTCCTGACACACGCCGCGTTTGGTGGCGAATACTTCGGCCAGTGGCGTGTCGATCTGGGTCGCATCGGGATCGAAGGCGAATTCCTCTTTGATACTTTGCGTCAGATCAAGCATGGCCTCCAGCCACGGTCGGCCCGGCGTGAAAAAGCGACGCGCCATGATCCGGCTCTCGGACAGCGCCGGTGTCAGCGCACTGGGTAACCGCATGTCGGCCACTTCGAGTGGCTCCGGTGTGTAAACCGACGGTGGCAACACACTCTCCCACGCTTGCGCGCTTTGATCGCCGGTCAGTTCCAGCGGTTGCACGCGCACCAGCGTGGTAGCGGTGACGTGCAGCGTGTTGTGCGGTGTTTGTATCAAGGCGCTGTGGCAATGATTGCCGAAGTAGTCGCGCGTCTTGAAGGCTTCGGCTGGCATCGGGTTGAACTCCAACGCATGCCAGATGATTTCCTGCGTGCTGGTATGGCGCGGCGTCAGATGCGCAAAGTGGTGACCATTGGCGACCAGATACGAATAGTTATAGATGGTGTCGTGCACCACCTGGTATTCAATGCGGTTCATATGCCGACCCTTTCGTACAACATGCGTACGCGCGGGTGGTTGAAGAATTGCGTGGTCAGCGTGGCGTTCAGTGCGATGCACGCAGTACTGAACATCTGCAGGGCTTCCTGCAGTCGTGCACTGTCGGGATGGAATTCGGTATCGACGTCGAGCTCGCGTATCAGCGCAATCGCCGGCGCCAGCAGGTCGAGTCCGCACGGACCGTGCTGGGCTTCCAGCTTGCGCAAATAGTCGCTGACGCCAAGCGCCTGGAACATCAGCGAGCGCGGGTTGCTGTCGTCGCGGATCAGCAAATCCATGACAGGCAGCCATTCGGGTTGCGCCATGTAACGCGAGCGGTAGGTGATGACAGAGTCGAACAGTTCAAGCAGCCACGTCAGCCCGGAGTCGCGGCCTTGCTCGCAAGCCACCTGCATGGCGCGCGTCAGGAAACTCAGGCGTTCGATGCGGCGGCCGATCGACAGAAAACGGAAGCCGGTCGTGCGCGTCATGCTGTCGAGTGCGTAGCCGGACAAGGTTGTTGTGGTGACGATGGCGGCATCAAGCCACGCGAGTCCTTCCGACAACGTGACCTTTTCATTCATCGCTGGATTGCGCATCAGCTGGGTAATCGTGCGCCAGTGATCGAGCGACAAACGGTTGCGCAGCTGGAAGGCGATATGACTGAGGCGGCGCAGATTGGCAGCCAGACCAAAACTTTCTGTTTCCATCGTGGCGGCATCGAGCAGGCGGCGATCGAGTGGGCGCTCATCTTCCGGCACGACGTAAGACGCCACCAACGCAAACACCGGGCTGCTGTAGCCGTCTTCCGATTCCTGCAGTACGGCATTGAGTGCCACACGCAACAGGCGCGCGACATCTTCACAGCGTTCGCAGGTGCGGCCGAACCAGTATTTGTTTTCTGCACCGCGCGACGTCAGCATCGCCTTCGACGACACCAGATCGCTGGCGCCCAGAGTCGTACGCAGCAATGAGAACTGGGTGTCTTCAGGGCCGTCGGGCAATATCCAGGTATCTTTTGAACTGCCACCACGCTGCATCGCCACCACACGGGCATCCACTTCGCTGGATACGCGGGTAAGGCCGCCGGGCATTACGCTGAACTCGCCATTGCCACTCATGCTGGCATGCACGCGCAGACCAATGCCGCGTGGCGTGATGAGTTCCGGTTGTCGCGTGTTCAGAATCGGTGACTGCGACAGTTGCACCAGTTCCTGTGCCAGATAACGTTCGGGATGCTGCTGGATTTTTTCTTTCAGTGCTGCGAGTTGTTCTTCATTCAGATCATTGCCGAAGATGGTATCCCGATTGGTATCACGATTGGTGCCGGGATCTGCTGGTTTGAAGGCGAGGTTTTCGGCGTGTTGCAGCGCTTCTTCCATCGCTGCCGGCTCGCCACACCACCAGGTAGCGATGGACGGCAGCAACAGCGTTTCGCCCAGCAGGTGTTCGCACAGATTAGGCAGATAACCGAGCAGGGCGCCGCCTTCCAGTACACCGGCGCCGGGTGCATTCGCCATCAACACGGTGCCGCGACGTACGCATTCCATCAGCCCGGCGCAGCCGAGTGTTGAGTCGGCACGCAATTCGAGCGGGTCACAATAGGTATCGTCCTGGCGACGGATGATGGCGTGCACGCGGCGCAGGCCTTCAATGGTTTTCAGCCAGACCTTGTTGTTGAGTACCGCAAGATCGCCGCCTTCGACCAACGGAAAACCGAGATAGCGCGCAAGCAAAGCATGTTCGAAATAGGTTTCGTTCCACGGGCCTGGTGTCCACACGACAGCGAGTGGCGCGTCATCGCCCTTCGGCGCATGCAGCATCAGCGAATCGCGCAGCGTCGCAAAATACTGCGCGAGATGACGCACACCCTGGTTGCGGAACAGATCGGGAAACACGCGCGATACGACAAGACGGTTTTCCAGGGCGTAACCGGCACCGGACGGCGCCTGGGTGCGATCGGCGATAACCCACCACTGGCCGTCGGGCGAGCGCGTCAGATCCGCCGCATACAAATGCAGGAAATAATTGCCAGGCACCTTCATGCCGTGCGCATTACGCAGAAAGCCACTGTGGCCGAGAATCAGCGGCGCCGGCAACAGGCCGTCGCGCAGCAGCTTCTGTGGTCCGTACAGATCAGCCAGGATCGCATTCAGCAAACGACCGCGTTGCTTGATGCCGGTTTCAAGGCCGCGCCATTCTTCGGCGGATACCATAAAGGGCAGCACATCAAGTTCCCACTGGCGATCAAGGCCATCGGGATCGGTGTAGACGTTGTAGGTGATGCCGCTGTCGCGAATCTGGCGCTCGGCGCTCTGGATACGCTTCGTCATTTCGGCACCGCTGATGGTGCGCAAGGTGTCGAACAAGGGTTGCCAATGCGGACGCGGCTCATCCGGCGCGCTGAACATTTCGTCGTAGCGCTCGGGCGGCAAGGCATAGTCGGACAACACCGGGGTTGCAGCCACGGGCGGCTTCGCCGGCGCAGGTGCGGACGGGGTTGTCTGCGACTGTGACTGGCTCTGCGTTTGCGACTGCGTCTGGGTTTGCGCCTGCATCTGTGCTGGTGCCGGGGATGCTTTGCTCTCGCCAGGGGGATCCAACATGGTTACACCGTCGGTCAACGTCGCATGTCCAGCGTGAATGGGTAGTTCGGATTGCGCGGCGTCTCAACGATATTCAGCGGTCCTGGCGTGTGGCCATGACGGAAGAAGCGCGCAAGTCGGCGTGCATCCGCTTCGTTGCTGTTCACCGGGAAGGTGTCGTAGTTGCGACCGCCCGGATGCGCCACGTGATACTGGCAACCGCCCAGCGAGCGCTGCATCCAGCTGTCGGCGACATCAATCGTCAACGGCGCATGCACGCCGATGGTGGGATGCAGACAGGACGATGGTTGCCACGCGCGATAACGCACGGCACCGACAAATTCGCCGACGTTGCCAGTGGGCTGCAGCGGAATGCGACGACCGTTACAGGTCAGCACATGACGATCATCGACCAGACCCTGCACCTTCACCTGCAAACGTTCGATGGACGAGTCCACATAGCGCACAGTGCCACCCGGCGAGCCTTCTTCACCCATTACATGCCAGGGTTCGAGTGCCATTCGCAGCTCGACATCGATATTGCGGGCCGAGAAGTCGCCAATTTTCGGAAAACGGAATTCAAAGTGCGGTGCGAACACTTCTGGTTTGATGTCGTAACCGAAGTTGCGCATTTCTTCGAGGATGTCGCTGAAGTCATCCCAGACGAAATGGCCCAGCATGAAGCGGTCATGCAGCTCCGTGCCCCAGCGTTTCACTTTCGTGGGTTGATACGGTTGCTGCCAGAAGCGTGAAATGAAACCGCGTAACAGCATCTGTTGCGCCAGACTCATCTCGGCGTGCGGTGGCATTTCAAACGCGCGCAGTTCCAGCAGGCCGAGACGGCCAGTGGACGAATCCGGCGAATACATCTTGTCGATGCAGAATTCACTGCGATGCGTGTTGCCGGTTACGTCGACCAACAGGTTGCGCAAGACGCGATCCACTTGCCATGGCTGCAGTGAGCCAGCGCTCTGCAGGCGACGCATTTCGTTGAAGGCAATTTCCAGTTCGTAGATCGCTTCATGACGGGCTTCATCGATGCGCGGTGCCTGCGATGTGGGTCCGATGAACATGCCGGAGAACAGATACGACAATGACGGATGATTGAGCCAGTAACCGATCATGCTGGTCAGCAGTTCGGGCTTGCGCAGGAATGGTGAGTCGCTCGGTGTGGCGCCACCCAGTACAAAGTGGTTGCCGCCGCCAGTGCCGGTGTGGCGACCATCGAGCATGAACTTCTCAGTGGTCAAACGGTTCTGGTGGGCAGTCTCGTACAGGAAGTTTGTTTGCTCGACCAGCTGTGGCCAATCCTTCACGGGCTGCACGTTGACTTCGATAACACCGGGATCTGGCGTTACGCGTGCCACTTCGAGACGCGGATCGCGCGGCGGTTCATAGCCTTCGAGTATGACCGGCAGTTCCTGTTCGGCCGCTACCGATTCGATTGCTGCAACGAGACGCAGATAGGCTTCGAGCGATTCGAGCGGCGGCATGAACAAGTAGAGGCGGCCATCGCGTGGTTGTGCGCTCAAAGCTGTGCGCGTAATCCACGCGGCAGATTCCAACTGTTGAGGCACACGTGCGGGATCTATCTGCTTGCCGGCTTTCGATTTGCCGCCGCCAAGGGCAATGGTGGCATCCGCGGACTGCATGACGGGTGGCGCCGAACTGTGTCGGCCTGTCACGCCGTAGCTTTGCGCGGCAGCGGCCGCTACCCCATAGCTTTCGGCGGAGGCGGGATGCTGGCGAATGTGTTCATACGAACCCAATGGCGCCAGTTCCTGATAGCCATCCACCGGGAATTGCCACGGATAGTCGGTCTTGCTGGTCCATGGTTGTGAATCAATGGGCAGGCGATAGCCGAGCGGGGAATCACCCGGGATCAGATAGCAGCGTTCATCGCGCAAGAACCACGGACCGCTCTGCCAGTTATTGCCCTTGCTGGTCAGCGGGAATACGTGGCCAACAACGTGATCGAGGCCTTGTTCAAATACCTGGCGCAGCCGCGCACGTTCGAGCGGATCTTCCAGTTTCGATTTGAAGGGATCGACGTTGGTGGGCAATTTGCGTTCGCGCCACAGGTAGTACCAGGTGTCTTCGAAGGCCGGGAAAATATGTTTGTCGGCAACGCCGAGCTTTGTCGCCAGCGCGCGCAGGAAACCATCGGCGCGCTCAGCATCGACGTTGTAGCTGCGACTTTCATCGGCAAACAACTCCGGGTTCTGCCAGATCGGCTGGCCATCGCGACGCCAGAACGCATTCAGCGACCAGCGCGGCAACTGTTCACCGGGATACCACTTGCCTTGCCCAAAGTGCAACAAGCCTTCCGGCGCATAGTGCTGCTTGATGTCGAGCGCGAGCTTGCCGGCGATGCGACGCTTCTTGTCGCCAAGCGCAGCCGTGTTCCATTCGGCCGCATCACGGTCGTCGATGCCGACGAAGGTTGGTTCGCCGCCTTGCGTCAAACGCACATCATTACGCTGCAGATCCTTGTCGATGCGATGTCCCAGCGCTTCCACTTCAGCCCATTGCTCTGGTGTGTAAGGTTTGGTGACGCGCGGGGCTTCCCATACGCGGCTCACCTTCATCTGGTGATCGAATTCCACTTCGCACTCATCAACTGCGCCACTTACTGGTGACGCGGCGCCGGGTTCTGCTGTGCAGGCGAGTGGGATGTGACCTTCGCCGGCCAGCAAGCCAGAGGTCGGATCGAAACCGATCCAGCCAGCGCCGGGCAAATACACTTCGCACCAGGCGTGCAGATCGGTGAAGTCGCGTTCAGTGCCGGAGGGGCCATCGAGTGCTTTCACATCGGCGACCAACTGGATCAGGTAGCCCGACACAAAACGGGCGGCAATGCCGAGATGCCGGAACAACTGCACGAGCAGCCACGACGAGTCACGGCAGGAGCCGGACAGCTTGCTCAGCGTTTCTTCCGGTGTCTGCACGCCGGGTTCCAGGCGAATCAGGTAGCCGATGTCTTTCTGCAGCTTCTGGTTCAGCGCGACCAGATAATCAATCGTCTTGGTTTTGTCGCGCGGGATCGTTGCAAGGTATTCAGCGAACACTGGTGTCAGTTCACCTTTCTCCAGATACATGCCGAGCTCGGCCGTTTGTTTTTCGTCATACACAAACGGATAGGTGTCGTGACTCGGTTCGAGAAAGAAGTCGAACGGATTCAGCACGCTCATTTCAGCGACGAGGTCGACTTCAATTCGGAAGCGGCGGGTCTGCTCGGGGAATACCAGGCGGGCCATGTAGTTGGCCTGCGGATCCTGCTGCCAGTTGATGAAGTGATCAGACGGCGTGATCTTCAGCGAGTAGCTGAGGATGCGGGTGCGGCAGTGGGGGGCGGGACGCAGTCTAACGATTTGGGGGCTGAGATTTACCAGCCGGTCATAGTGATAATCAGTGACGTGATTGAGCGCTACATGAATCGACACAGCGAACTCCAACTGCAAGGCAGGGCGCTCACTTTACCGAAGAAGCAGTACGCAAAAAAGGCTGATGACAGGCTAGAAAAAGAAAAGGGAGCGTGAGCTCCCTTTTCCCGGTTCATTCACTATGTCTTGTCGGCTTTTTGCGCTAAACCGCACCAAACATGTCTTGCGTTTGCACCGATTATGGGCGAGGCGTCAGTTTCAGCAAACGACCGCCGTCCTGGTCTTCAATGGCCCACAAGTTGCCATCCGGACCCTGTTTGATGCCGCGCATGCGCTTGCCCATGACAAAGCGCTGGGCTTCAGCGGCCGCACCGGTGTCGGCATTGACGGTAACGCGGATGATCGACATCGAGGACAAGCCGGTGATGAAGGCATTGCCTTTCCAGGCGGGGAACTGGTCGCCGGTGTAGAAGATAACGCTGGAAGGCGAGATGACCGGGTTCCACCAGGCTTTTGGCGCGGTGTATTTGCCAGAGGTATCGGTGTCGTGATCAGGAATGATCTTGCCGTTGTAGTGGTTGCCGTTCGACAGGAACGGATAGCCGTAGTTGGCGCCGGCAACAACCATGTTCAGCTCATCGCCACCACGCGGAGCCATTTCAATGTTCCACAACTGGCCTTTGGCATCGAACGCCAGACCGAGCGGATTACGATGGCCCATCGACCAGACTTCGGCAGCAGGACCGCCCTGGGCAGCAAACGGGTTGCCAGCAGCGGCTTTGCCGTTCTCGTCCAAACGCAGGATTTTGCCAAGGCCGGTGTTGGCGTCCTGGCCGGGTGCGTTGGCTGGGTCTTCTGCATTGTGGTTACGTTCACCGGCAGACACGAACATGTGGCCTTCGTTGTCGAACAGGATGCGATGGCTGAAGTGAATGGCGGTGGGCAGCTTGGGCAGTGCACGCCATACGACGGTGAGACCTTCAATGGCAGGCTTGTCCAGATTCAGTGTGCCCTTGGCAACGGCGGCACCGCTGGTGTCGTTGTCACCGGCTTCAACATAGCTGATGTAGACAGTCTTGTTGGTGGCGAAATCGGGATGCAGCTTGATGTCGCCCAGGCCGCCCTGACCGGCATAGGCCACTTTCGGCGCGCCGGTGACTTCGGTTTTCTTGCCATCCTGGGTTACCAGCTGGATGGTGCCGGCTTTTTCGGTGATCAAGAGGCGGCCATCAGGCAGGAATTCCAGTGCCCATGGTTCTTTGAAGGAAGCAACGGGAGTGCTGATGAATGGGTAGGGTTCCTGGGCGCAGGCTACCGAGCCAAGCGTCAGGCCCAGGGCCAGGGCTAAGATTTTCTTCATGGGGGAGCATCCTCTCTGATTAGTCGTACTGAGTAAGGTCTGTCTGGATAAAGCCGGGATATTCTGTTTATTGCGCAGGCGGGAGCCAATCGCTCCCGCCAACGTGAGCAGTATTCCAGACCGGATTGTACGAAATTTCTTACCGGCGCAACCGTTCCAGCGCGCGGTTCAACAGTTGTTCCTCCACTGAAGGTTGTTCGGCCGGGGCTGCCTCGGCAGGCGGCTCAGCGGCCGGGGCGTTGGGATCGGCAGGTGCCAGTTCTTCGGTCGGCTGGGCCGCTGGCTGCTCGGCCGGCGCCTGGGTGCCTCCCAGACGATCGCGCAGGAAACCGCTGAGTCTGTCTTGTACGGCAGTGGTTGCTGCGGCAGTGACAATAGCCTTGGCATCAGGCAGGCAGCGCGGGCTGCTCAGCGCACCCTGGCAGGCAATGGGCAGGTTATGGCCACCGATGTCGTATTCCTGTTCGGCGACCTTGGCGGTACCGGGGTCAACGCGGGCCACCAGGTCGAAGTCGATGGTTTCCCGTTCAAGATCGGCCAGCGTGCCGGCGCCGGTCAGCTGCCAGCCGGGCGCCTTCACCAGCAAGTCGTTGCTGCTGACAACACCGTTATCGATGGCCAGCGTGGCCGAGAAGTTTTCAAAGGGCGTTTGGCCGCCCTGTGGCAGGCCCGTCAACTGACGGCTGCGGATCATCGTTTCGACCATGGTCAGGCTGCCGCCCACATCAACGCCGGTCAGCACGCCGTCATTCAGCGCCAGCTTGCCACCGCCATTGAGATTGCGCTTGATGGTCTTGCTGTCGTTGCCGCGGCCTTCGAGCGTCAGTTCAATGTTGCCGGTGCCGGACAGGTAGGTGGAGTCCATGAAGTCCTTCAGCAGCGGCGCGAGATTGATTGAGTTCAACTTCGTGTTGACGTTGGCGACTGATTCGGCGCCGGTGACATTCAGCGCGATGTTGCCGTCGAAGCTGCCTTCATACAGGTTGGCCTTGACCGGGTT
>JAZKEH010000584.1:0-7852 GCA_040387155.1 Pseudomonadota bacterium
CTGATGTCCTCGTCATCAAGCAAACGCTGTACCGCACCGGCAACGATTCCACCATCGTCGATGCCTTGGTAAAGGCCGCGCTGGAAGGCAAGGAAGTTACCGTCGTCATCGAATTGCGCGCCCGCTTCGACGAAGAGGAAAACATCGAACTCGCCAACGAATTACAGGCCGCCGGCGCCCACGTGTCTTACGGCGTTGTCGGCCACAAGACCCATGCGAAGATGCTGTTGATTGTCCGCCGGGAAGGTCGTTCGCTGAAGCGCTACGTTCATCTCGGCACCGGTAACTATCACGCGCGTACGGCACGCCAGTACACTGACTTCGGCCTGTTCTCCTGCGACACGGCACTGACGGAAGACGTGCAGAAGGTATTCCAGCAACTAACGGCGATGGGCAAGCCAGGCAAACTGAAAAAGATCCTGCAGGCTCCCTTTACCCTGCACAAGGCCTTGCTGGAAAAAATTGATCGCGAAATTGCGTTTGCTGCCAAAGGCCGCCCTGCCCGCATCATTGCCAAGCTCAACTCATTGACTGAACCGAGCATGATCGAAGCGTTGTACCGCGCCTCGCAGGCTGGCGTTCGCATCGATCTGATCGTGCGCGGCATTTGCGGCCTGCGGCCAGGCATCAAGGGTGTATCGGAAAACATCCATGTACGATCAATCATTGGCCGCTTCCTTGAACATTCGCGTCTTTACTATTTCCACAACGATGGTGACTTTGATCTCTACGCCAGCAGCGCCGACTGGATGGAACGCAATCTTTTCCGCCGCGTCGAAACGGCATTCCCGATTGAAGACCGTCGCATGAAAAAGAAGGTGCTGCAGGAAGGCTTGCTGGATTATCTGGCTGACAACACCCAGGCGTGGGCGTTGCAGAGTGATGGCTCATACAAACGCTGCACGCCGGGCAACAGCAAGCCCAAGGCTGCCCAGACCATCTTGCTGGAGCAGTACACCGGCTGATAGTCGCGGGGGAGGACTGGATTGCCTGGGTGAGAAGTAGTCGCAGTCGGTGGGAGGCCTTTCCCGGATCGCTTCAAGCCCGTCCTGGGACGCTCCCGCTCAGGCCCGGCTTCGCCGGTCCAGCCACTCGGCATAGCCTCGTGTCGTTCAGCAAAGCACAAAGCTGCGCTTTGTAAACGCTTTGCTTCACCCATGGTCCTTCGAGGGTCCGGAAAAGGCCTCCCACCAACTACTCCTCTCGCACCGAGCGTGTTCCCAACACACTGCGTTTTGGTTTTTAATCCAGCCCGCGTCGCGCTAAAGAAGAGATCCAACATCGACATCAGCTCCAAGCTAACAAGGAGATCGTTCATGTGCAGGCCAGCCCTATTGCTAGCGTCCGCTTTTCTCTCAATTGCCCAGGCGGCATCCGCCCATCACTCCCCCGCCATGTTCAACATGGCCGCTCGCACCGAATTGAAAGGCGTCGTGCGCGAGTTCCAGTGGACCAATCCGCACAGCTACATCCAGTTGTTGGTGAAAGATTCCGCTGGCACTGAAGTGGAGTGGAGTCTGGAGATGGCGGCGCCGAGTTATCTGTACAACAACGGCTGGCGGCCTTCGACGGTAAAACCAGGGCAGGCGATAACGGTGACTATCTCGCCCCTCAATAGCGGCGAGAACGGTGGGCTGGTATGGGATGTGACAACGGCTGACGGTCGCAAACTGGGTGGAGGCAAACCGTGAAGACAATCTATCTGATGACTCTTTTCCTGTTGGGCAACAGTCTCGCTGTTCATGCTCAAACAAACTCGCGTACCGAAGCCTTTGCGCAACTGCCGGACTGGCGTGGTGTCTGGATCGCCGAAGGTTTTGAACCCGGCATTTCGGGTTTCGCTGAAACGCTCGGCACACCGGATGCAAAACCACATCCACTGGTGGATCCCCAGGCACCCTGGTCAGAAGAAGGTCGCAAGGGATTGGCGGCAATGTTTGGCAACCAGGCTGCACGCAAAGCAGCTGGCTGGGGCTTTCCGATGATGATGAAGGGCCCTGCCCCACTGCAGTTCCTTATCACTCCCGAGGAAACCCTGATCGTCAACATCTACCAGGAAGTGCGGCACATCTACACCGATGGTCGCGCTCACCCGCCAGAGGAAGATCGCTGGGTCACCACGTGGGGTGATTCGATTGGACGCTGGGAAGGCGACACGCTGGTTATCGACACCATTTCAGTGCGGGAGCCGGTACGGTTTTTCCAGATGTCACCGCCCTTGTCCGACCGCGCGCATTATGTCGAACGGCTGCGCATGACAGCGCCGGATTACATTGAAGGCGAACTGACGATCGAAGATGCGGTAAGCCTGACAAAACCGTGGGTGGTAAAGACGGCATATCGACGCACGCCGAACATGGACCGGCTGGTGCAAGACACCTTCGATAACGATCGTAGTGAAGTCGAAGACGGTGCATTTACCATTGCACCTGCAGCACCCTGACTCAGACTGTCAGCGCAACAAACCGGCGCAGCAACTGTTCCGAATCGGCGGTATCGCAGACATCGGCATACAGTTGCTCGACGTCGGCACCTTCCTTCTTCAATACCTCACTGCGTATGTGCAGATAGCTCGACATCGCTGTAGTAGTGAATTCCGGATGGAACTGCACACCCCAGACGCGCGGTGCAAACCGTACGGCATGATGCGCTTCGAAAGAATTCCATCCCAACACTTCGGCACCATAGGGTAAACGCAACACGCTTTGCATATGGGTGACGTGGGCTGGAAATGTGGGCGGCGACACCCTGAACAATTCGTCTTGCTGCGCGGCAGCGGCAAGATGGATGAGCTTGGTGCCCATTTCACGACCGCGCGGATTGTAGTCAACGACACCACCCAATGCGTGCGCGAGCAGTTGATGGCCGTAGCAGATGCCGAGGATCGGTATCTCTTGCTGGATTGCAGTGCGTAACCAACTACCGGTGTACTCACTCCATGCCAAACGATCCGTCACCATGGCAGCAGAGCCCGTAATGACAACACCGCGATAGGCGTTGGCATCCGGCAATTGTTCCCCATCAATAACGGCGATCGTGTGGCATTGATCGAGACTGAGCCCCGCAGCAGCAGCGGTCCAGTGTTCAAAATCACGCAGCTCAGCAGGCACGCCCTTGATGGCATAACCCGTCTTGATGATCAGCAGCGGTTTCATTTGCGTGCGCGCAGGTGTTCCCGGTTTTTCTGGATGCGGCGCTTTCGGGCGACCTGCTGGTAATTCAGATCCTTCTCATCCTTGGTGAACGGATTGTCGTCACTGACCAGCTGGATGCGCACGGGAGTACCTTCCAGACGCAACAGCTTGCGGAACGTCTTTTCCAGATAGCGCACATAATGCGCCGGTAGTTTGTCAGCTTGCGTACCATGGATAACGAAAATCGGAGGGTTGTGGCCACCGATATGCGTATAACGCAGTTTGACACGACGACCATTGATCAACGGCGGTTGGTGACTGGACAGCACGCGTTCAAGCGTCTGGTTGAGCTTGGCCGTCGTGATCTTCTTGAAGGCTGATTCATGCGCCGCATGGATCGAGGCATACATATTGCCGACGCCAGTGCCATGCAGTGCCGAAATGAAATGGATTTTTGCAAAGTCGACAAAGTCAAAGCGGCGGCGAATGGCCTGCTTGACTTCATTCTTGGCGTACTCATCCATGCCATCCCACTTGTTGAGCGCGATAACGAGCGCACGACCGGTTTCAATGACATAGCCGAGCAGATGCAGATCCTGTTCAACAATGCCCTCACGGGCGTCGAGCAGCAGCACGACAACGTGGGAATCCTGGATGGCCTGCAGTGATTTGACGACGGAAAACTTCTCAACCAACTCGACGGTCTTGCCGCGTTTGCGGATGCCGGCGGTGTCGATCAGGGTGTAGTGTTTGCCGTGTCGCTCAAACGGGATATAGATACTGTCACGCGTAGTGCCGGCTTCATCAAACGCGACGACGCGCTCTTCGCCCAGCATGCGATTGATCAACGTGGATTTACCGACATTGGGACGACCGGCCACACAGATACGAATACTGTTGGCAATGGCAGGATCACTGCTGACGTCTTCAGGCGGCGGGAACCGCATGATCGCCGCTTCCAGCAACTTCTGCACGCCCCTGCCCTGACTCGCCGCAATCGGATGCAGTTCACTGAGACCAAGCGCATAGAATTCATTGAGGGCCTGTTCCTGATCGACTCCATCTACCTTGTTGACGACAAGCACGACCGGCTTCTGCACTTTGCGCAGGTGCTCGACAATGAAACTGTCGCCCTGGGTGAGGCCAGCGCGGGCATCCACCAGCAGCAGCACAAGATCCGCTTCTTCGATGGCCAGCAATGACTGACCAACCATCAATTCATCAATGCCTTCTTCGCCACCATTGATACCGCCGGTGTCGATAACGATGAAGCGGCGCTCATTGAAACGACCTTCACCGTACAGACGATCGCGCGTGAGGCCGGCATAGTCAGCGACGAGTGCATCCCGGCTATTGGTAAGGCAGTTGAAGAGGGTTGATTTTCCGACGTTGGGGCGCCCGACGAGAGCGATTACCGGAATCATTGAATCGTGTAGGACGCCAGATTGCCGCTGTTGCCGTAGACATAGAGCGTATTGCCCTGCGCCAGCATGTGGCTGCGAACGCCATCGCCATCGACCTTCTCACGACCGACGAAGCGGCCATCAGATTGCGCCAGCAAATGCACATAGCCATCCTTGTCGCCGACTGCCACGTAGTTGCTGAAACCGAGCGGCGCTGACAACTGGCGCAGACTCATCTGGTCATTGCTCCACGCCGGTGTGTCCTGGCCTATGCGATAGGCTGCAATCGTATCTTCTTCATTGACGATGTAGGCATTGCCGAAACCATAGCTGGCGCCGACAAAACTGGATTGCTCGACACGCCAGCGGGTCTGCCCGGTATTCGGATCGATGGCACTGAAATAGCCCTGGTAACTCGGCACCAGCAGCACGCCGTTCTCACCGATGACCAGTTCGCCGTCGATATCAACCAGACGATCAATGTCGGAGTTGCCGGTAGGAATTGCTACGCGCTCTTCCCAACGCAGAGTGCCGTTGTCGATTGCAAGCGAGATCACGGAGCCGCCAGCCTGGGCTGACAACACAAAATTGTTCACGATCAGCGGGCTGCTGGTGCCACGCAGACTCAGTGCCGGCACAGGGCTGTCATAGGTCCACAGCTGCTGGCCATTGTTGGCATCAAGACCAGTGATACGACCATCGACGCTCTGGGCAATCACAACCCGACCATCAGTCGCCGGAGCCGACAACACTTCACTCGAGACCGTACTCTGCCATTTGATTTCGCCAGTGGTAGCATCCAGCGCGTAAACAGAAGAGTCTTCAGTGCCAACCAGCACCAGACCGCTGCCCACGCCCACACCGCCGCTGATCTCCACTTCAAGATCCTGGCGCCATGTGCGTTTGCCTTCTTCAGCATTGACCGCCATGACAATGCCGTTGTTGCCGGCGGCGTAAATCACACCAGCTTGCAGCACAGGTTTCAGGCGATTGAATTTGTCGCCCTGACCGGAGCCCACATTGATGCTCCAGTTACGACGCAGCCGTACTTCTTCGTCAAAATCGACGAGTTCATCCGGCCGTATCTCCTTCTTGTCGCGCATGAAATCAAAAATGCCCCAGCTGCAGCCACCGAGCAGCAGCGAGACTCCGACCAACATTAGTGCGCGCCAAGCGGCGGTAGATTTCAACATTACTGTGCTTCCAGCGAACTGACGCCAAGGTCCTGCAGTTTGAGTTGCAATATGGCCGGGTTGCCTTCGATCATGGCATCCATGGCTTTCTGATAGGCAGCCTTGGCACCTTCACGGTCACCCAGCGCCAACAGTGCATCCCCTTCCGTTTCTGCATAAGTGGTGGCGAAGCTGCCGGCTTCCACGCCGCGCAGAAGATCCAGTGCACCCTGGGCATCACCCTGCGCCAGCTTCACACGTGCCAGGCGTTGACGGGCAACCAGGAACAATTCTTCATCCGCTTTCTGCATGAGGCCGAGATCAGGATTGTCGAGTACCCACTGCAGTTCCGCAGCGGCAAGATCAAGCTGGTTTTTCTCGGTGTTGAATTTCGCCATCGCCAACGCCGCATAACGGGTATAGATGCTGGACGTGTATTGTTCCTTCAGCTGGCTGTACACAGCCTGAGCGGCCAGCACGTCATCGTCACTGATCGTGGTGGTGACATTGGCTACCAGCAGATCCGAGATTTGCTGATAGAGATCAGAAGCCGCACCCGCGGTGTTGCCCTGCGATGCCTGCCACTGGCGCATACCAAACATCACGGCCAGCACCAGCACGACACCAATCAGCAACGAATTGCCGTTGTCCTGCCACCAGCGCTTGAGCGCTTCCAGTTGTTCTTCATCGGTTGAATCAATGGCCAAGGAACGCACTCCCCTCAATGCAGATTGAAAAAACGGGCCAACCGCGGAAGCAGCGCATCAAGCGCCAGTTCTTCAGTCGTACCCTCGGTATCAAGAATCTTGAATTTGGCTTGTTGCTGACTGACCTCACCTTCGAGGATCAGGGCGCACCCGGCGCCGCTGGCATAGGCCTTTTTGAGCTGGGCATTATATTTACCGCCGCCACAGTGGGTCAAAATACGCACGCCGGGCAAGGCACGCCGCAGTTCGCGTGCCAGCAGCAAGCCCTGGGATTGCACACCCTTGCCGACCAGCGCCACGTATACATCAGCAACCTTGTCCAGGCCAGCCGGCACTTGCGCAGTTTCTTCCAGCAGCAGCAACAACCGCTCCACACCCATGGCAAAGCCTACCGCCGGTGTAGCGGCGCCGCCCAGTTGTTTGCTCAGGTTGTCATAGCGACCACCGGCACAGACAGTGGCCTGTGAGCCCAGCTTGTCGGTCGTCCATTCAAATACCAGTCCGTTGTAATAATCGAGCCCACGCACCAGTGCCGGGTTGATCGTGTAACGGATACCAGCCTGCTCCAGCAACAACAGCAGGTTGGCAAACTGCTGCTTCGCACTGTCGCCGATGTAATCCGACAGGCGCGGAGCGTTCTGCAACAGGGACTGCGTGGTTGGAGCCTTGCTGTCGAGTATGCGCAGCACGTTGCTGTCGAGGCGACGCTGGCTGTCTTCGTCGAGCTCGCTGCGCAATGGCAGCAGGAACTCGCGCAGCGCGACGCCGTAACGGGCACGGTCTTCCGAGCTGCCGATATTGTTGATTTCCAGCTGGACGAACTCAGCGATGTTGAGCTGGCGCCACAATTCGGCGCACAACAACAGCAGTTCGGCTTCGATGTCACTGTCGGCCATGCCGAAGGTTTCAACACCGATCTGGTAAAACTGGCGATAGCGGCCTTTCTGCGGACGCTCGTGGCGATACATCGGCCCGAGATACCAAAGCTTCTGCGTCTGGTTGTACAACAAACCGCCCTGCTCGGCCGCGCGCACGCAGCAAGCCGTGCCTTCCGGCCGCAGCGTCAGGCTGTCGCCGTTGCGATCTTCAAACGTGTACATTTCCTTTTCGACAATGTCAGTGACTTCGCCGATTGAGCGTTTGAACAGCTGGGTTTGTTCGAGCACCGGAAAGCGAATTTCCTGGTAGCCGTGCGTCGCCAACAAATCGCGCGCGATCTTTTCGAAGTACTGCCAGCGGGGAGATTCGGCCGGCAGCACATCATTCATGCCCCGGATAGCCTGGATTTTATTCACCGCGGGAACTCGCTTCCCCAACCAGCTTCACTGGTCGTGGTGCAGCATCCAACTGTGCCTGCTTTTCTTTCTCTGCCACCTTGCGACGCACCATGGCTTCGAGTTCGTCCACCAGGTTTTCATTGGCAATCTTGTGGCTGG
>JAZKEH010000585.1:0-11701 GCA_040387155.1 Pseudomonadota bacterium
TGGAAAACCTGGGCCGGCGTCGTCGGAATGCACACTTGCATGTTTTTCTGTGCACACAACTGCAGGAAACGTTCGAGACGTGCGGAACTGTGTTCCGGACCCTGCCCTTCGTACCCGTGTGGCAGGAACAGTGTCAGACCACACAGACGTTCCCACTTGTATTCACCGCTCGCGATGAACTGGTCGATGACGACCTGGGCACCGTTGGCGAAATCGCCGAACTGGGCTTCCCAGATAACCAGTGCATCCGGCCGTGTTGTCGCATAGCCGTATTCGAAAGCCAGTACTGCTTCTTCCGACAGCAATGAATCAAAGATCACGAACTTGCGCTGTGACTCGTTGATGTGGGACAGCGGCACGTGGGCTTCGCCAGTGTTCTGGTCATGCAATACCGCATGACGATGTGAAAAAGTGCCACGGCCTACGTCCTGACCTGTGATACGCACCTTGTAATTGGTATCGACCAGCGAGGCATAGGCCAGCAATTCTGCACAACCCCAATCCAAAGCCTGTTCGCCACGGGCCATCTTGCTACGATCTTCCAGTACTTTCGCTGCCTGGCGATTGACTGTGAAGCCCTGAGGTATCTGGTTGATCTTCTCCGCCAGCGACTTGAGATAGCTGATCTTGATTGTGGTATCGCACGGCATGCTCATGTCATGGCCAAGATAGGGACGCCAATCGACATACAGCGCTGTGTTTGGTGCCGTCACCAGACTCTTCACAACGTGGGTACCTTCAGCCAGTGCCTTGCGGTAGTTCGACATCATCTCGTCAGACTCTGCTTTGGACAGCAGGCCTTCAGCAACCAGCTTGTCCGCATACAATGTGCGTGTGCTGGGCAGATTGCGGATGATCTTGTACATCAGTGGCTGCGTGGTAGCCGGTTCATCAGTTTCGTTGTGGCCGCGACGGCGATAACAAACCAGATCGACTACAACGTCTTTGTGGAATTCATTGCGGTAGTCCAACGCCAACTGCGTCACGAACATCACCGCTTCCGGGTCATCACCATTCACATGGAAGATCGGCGCCTGCACCATCTTTGCGATGTCGGTGCAGTATTCAGTGGAGCGCGCATCTTCCTGGCGGCTGGTGGTGAAGCCCACCTGGTTGTTGATGATGATATGGACAGAACCACCCGTGTAGTAAGCACGAGTCTGTGACATCTGGAAGGTTTCCATCACCACACCCTGGCCGGCGAAGGATGCATCACCGTGGATGATGATCGGCAGCACGGACTTGCCCTGCGGGTCCTTGCGGCGATCCTGGCGTGCACGCACCGAACCTTCAGCCACTGGCGATACGATCTCCAGATGGGACGGGTTGAAGGCCATGCTGCAATGCACTTCACCACCGGGAGTCATGATGTTGGAGGAGAAACCAAGATGGTATTTAACGTCACCGGAATGCTGGAAACGGGTACGGCCTTCAAATTCATCGAACAACACAGACGGATTCTTGCCGAGCGTATTGATAAGCACGTTGAGACGACCACGATGCGCCATCGCAATGACAATCTCCTTGGCGCCAGCGGTACCGGCGCGCTGAATGATGTCGTCGAGCGCATGAATCACACTCTCGCCGCCTTCCAGACCGAAACGTTTGGTGCCCGGGTATTTGGCATCAAGATGTTTCTCCAGTCCTTCTGCTGACGTCAGTCTTTCGAGGATGTGCAAACGGGTTTCTTTCGAGAAGCCGGAACCTGGACGACCACCGAGAGATTCGATGCGACGCTGGATCCACTGCTTTTCCTTCAGATCGTCGATCGCCATGTATTCGTAGCCGACCGAGCTGCAATAGGTGTCCTGCAAGACTGAAACAATATCGGACAACTGGGTGGACTGCTGGTCAATAAACAGCGGCTGAGTATTGAAGACCGTATCAAGATCAGCGCTGGACAGGTGGTGATATTCAAGACTGAGGTCCGGCACCGTCTCACGATGCGTCAGTCCCAACGGATCCAGCTTGGCTTGCTGATGGCCGCGCACACGGAAGGCGCTGATCATCTGCACTACCCCAACCTGCTTGGCTTCATGCTGCAGACTGCCCGGCTGTTTGCCATCGTTGTTCTGGATGACGGTGACCTGTCCACGCTTCGGCAGATCACGGAAGCTTTCACGCACGCTGGCGTGCGACACATCGCTGGTGCCATTGCCGTGCGGCAGCGTGTTGAAGAAGCTGCTCCACTCTTCCGGCACCGACGCAGGATCGGTCAGCCAGCTTTCAAACAGGCCTTCAACGTATTCGAGACTGCCACCGCTGAGGTGACCACTTTGCAGCATCAATTCGCGAAAATTCTGTTGCATGTTCATGGGGAGTTACCTTTCTCTCTATTCCAGTAAACGGTCTATTCCAGTAAACGGTCTATTCCAGTAAACGGCCCTGGTGCGGCCTAGATTCCACGCTCAAGCAGCATGGAGCGGATATGGCCGATGGCTTTGGTTGGATTGAGTCCTTTCGGGCAAACGGAAACACAGTTCATGATGCCGCGGCAGCGGAATACGCTGAATGGATCCTCCAGTGCTGCCAGGCGTTCCTCCGTACGGGTGTCACGACTATCGGCAAGGAATCGGTAAGCCTGCAGCAAACCGGCGGGGCCGATGAACTTGTCGGGGTTCCACCAGAACGACGGACAGCTGGTAGAACAACAAGCGCAAAGAATACATTCGTACAAGCCATCCAGTTTTGCGCGATCTTCCGGCGACTGCAGCCGTTCGATAGCGGGTGCTGGATTGTCGTTTTGCAGAAATGGTTTCACTTTTTCGTACTGCTTGTAGAAAGCTGTCATATCAACGACAAGGTCGCGGATGACTGGCAAGCCAGGCAAGGGTCGCAAGACCAGCTTGTCATTTTTTACTACTGAACTTACATGCGTGATGCAAGCAAGCGCGTTACGGCCGTTGATATTCATGCCATCGGAACCGCAGACACCTTCGCGGCACGAGCGACGATAGGTCAGTGAAGGATCCCGATCTTTCACGAGCTCCAGCACATCAAGCACCATCATGTCTTTGCCCGCAGGCAATTCGATCTGGTAGTCCTGCATGCGTGGCTGACTGTCAGTTTCCGGGTTATATCGATATACGCTGACTAACACGTGTAATTACCTTTGGCAGAATCTTGATTAGTAGGTACGAATCTTGGGTTCAAAAACCGGCACTGTTTTTGGTGAAAAATTCACCGCACGTTTGCCGAGCGACTTGCTGCCCGGGAAATACAGGGAATGGCACAGCCAGTTCACATCGTCGCGCTCAGCAAAATCTTCACGCGCATGGGCACCGCGGCTTTCAGTACGACCTTCAGCGGCAATGGCCGTGGCTTCCGCCACTTCAAACAGGTTTTCCAGTTCGAGGGCTTCGATACGCGCAGTGTTGAAAGTGTTGCTCTTGTCATCCAGATGGACATTGGCGACACGTTCCCGCAAAGCCTTGAGCTTGGCGACGCCGTCACGCATGAACTGGCCACTGCGGAATACACCGAAATGGTTCTGCATGATGGTCTGCAGCTCTCTGCGCAGTACTGCTACCGACTCCCCGGACTTGCTGTCGTTGAGTCGCTGCAAACGCTGCATTGCTGCTTCAATATCAGTTTCGCTGGCGTGGCGTTGTTCCATGCCCTCGGTCAGCATCTTCTCGATCTGGATACCGGCCGCACGGCCGAACACGATAAGGTCGATCAGTGAGTTGCCGCCCAAACGGTTGGCACCATGCACGGATACACAGGCGGCTTCGCCGACCGCGAACAGACCTTCAACAATTTTTTCCTTGCCGTCAGCACCGATGGTGATTGCCTGTCCCCACTTGTTGGTGGGAATGCCACCCATCATGTAGTGACAGGTCGGTACGACAGGAATTGGTTCCTTGATCGGATCGACGTGCGCGAATGTACGCGCGAGATCCAGAATGCCGGGGAGCTTCTCGTTCAGTACTTTTTCGCCGAGGTGATCGAGTTTCAGCAACACATGGTCGCCTTGCGGACCACAGCCACGGCCTTCAATGATTTCCAATACCATCGAACGGGCGACGACATCGCGACCCGCAAGGTCCTTCGCATTCGGTGCATAACGCTCCATGAAGCGCTCACCATTCTTGTTCAGGAGGTAACCACCCTCCCCGCGACAACCTTCGGTGACCAAAACGCCTGCACCGTAGATGCCGGTCGGATGGAACTGCCACATCTCCATGTCCTGCATCGGATAGCCCGCACGCAATGCCATGCCAATGCCGTCGCCGGTATTGATCATGGCGTTGGTAGTGGAGGCGAAAATGCGGCCTGCGCCACCGGTAGCAAATACCGTTGCTTTTGATTTGATGTAAACCACTTCGCCGTTTTCAATACAAATGGCGACCACACCCGCAACATTGCCATCCTGGTTTTTTACGATGTCGATGGCATACCACTCATTGAAGAAAACGGTGTTGTTCTTCAGGTTGGCCTGGAACAAGGTGTGCAACAGCGCATGTCCAGTACGGTCGGCGGCGGCGCAAGTACGGGCAGCTTGCCCACCCTTGCCGTAGTCCTTGGACTGACCACCGAAGGGGCGCTGATAGATGCGACCATCGGCATTGCGCGAAAACGGCATGCCCATGTGTTCGAGTTCAAATACGGCCTGCGGGCCTTCGCTGCACATGTATTCAATAGCATCCTGGTCGCCGATGTAATCAGACCCTTTGACGGTGTCATACATGTGCCAGCGCCAGTCATCATTCGGATCTTCACTGGCGATTGCGCAGGTGATGCCACCTTGCGCCGATACGGTATGCGAACGAGTCGGAAATACTTTGGAGATCACAGCCGTCTTATAGCCGGACTGCGACAACTGCAGTGCAGCGCGCAAACCGGAACCGCCACCACCAACGATAACGCCGTCGAACGACAAAATTCTGAGTTTAGCCAAGGGTCAGATACTCCAGAGAATTTGGACACACCACAGCAAATAGACAACCAGCACTGCGAAACAGGCGAGCTGAAACAGCAGGCGCACAGTTGTGGCCTTACTGCCCAGCATGGTCGGTGTGAAGTAATCGGTTGAGATGGTCCACATGCCTATCCAGGCATGCGCGCACAGTGAAAGGAGCGCGGCCAGGGTGAAGATGCGCATCCAGGTGTTGGCAAACAGGTCGTGCCAGGCAGTAAAGGACAGCGGGGAATTCACGACGATGAAACCCACGACAAACAGTAACCATACCAACAGCACAACAGCACTGACGCGCTGTACCAGCCAATCATAGAGGCCATTGCGGCCGAGGCTCGTTACGCTGGTTACCATAGCCACACTCCTATCAACACCGCCAGTACGACGCTGACGACAATTGTTATCTTCGCTGCCAACGGGCCACCTTCTTTCGTTTCACCGATGCCCATGTCCATCAGCAGATGCTTGCAGCCTGCAACCATGTGGTAGGCCAGCGCCGTGAGAATTCCCCATACGATGAATTTGCTGACAAAGGATGAACTGATGGCGCTGAGGCTGTCGAAGTCGGCTTCGCTGGCGAGCGAGACCTCAAACAGATAAAGCAGGATGGCAATTCCAACGAATACGATGACACCGGAAATACGATGGGTAATCGACGTCAGGGCAGCCAGCGGCAATTGGATGGTGCCGATGTCCAGATTAACGGGGCGTTTCTTGTTCACACGCTTGTTCTCAATGAAGTGGCCATAAACATAAAGACTTTATTAAAACGCATCGATAAATAACCAAACCTTATCAATGCTACATTTCAGAATTTCAAGAGTTCGGCATTATGCCCCAGCAAGGTGGTTTTTTGGAGTTTTTTCTCCAACAAATCATGTAAATTCAGTGTAAGTTAAAAGCCGCATTGCGCTGATTTTTGATTTACGCAAAGCCCTTTCAGATCAAATGGTTGCCCAAGTAATTTGCGCTGGTTTTTTCGCATTGCAATCGCACTAAACCAGCCCTGCCGTGGTTTGACAAAAGCTGTTACGGCGGGATAGTGTTCACCCTCTCATTCCGGCACTCACCGTGCCATTATCCGTTTTGATTACCCGTCACCGAGCTTAAGGGGAGTACATATGGCTGGGAAAAAGGCGCTTTTGTCCGTTGAGGGCATTGCCGAAACCATCGAATTACCGGTTTATCCCGGCTCCACAGGTCCAGATGTAATTGATGTAAGAAGCCTTACCAATCACGACATTTTCACGTTTGATCCCGGCTTCATGTCCACAGCGGCGTGTGAGTCCAAGATTACTTATATAGATGGAGACAAAGGGGTACTGCTCTATCGTGGCTACCCGATCGAGCAACTGGCGGAAAAGTCCGACTACCTTGAAGTTTGCTTCTTGTTGCTGAACGGCGAATTGCCTGATGCCAAACAGAAGGCCGAATTCGTCAAAGCCATCCGTTACCACACGATGGTGCATGAACAAATTCACCACTTCTTCAATGGCTTCCCGCGCGCCGCGCATCCGATGGCCATCATGGTTGGCGTTGTCGGCGCCCTCTCCGCCTTCTATCACGACTCGCTGAAGATCGATAACGAAGACCACAGAAAGACCGCAGCCCTGCGCCTGATCGCCAAAATGCCGACCATTGCAGCGATGTGCTACAAGTACTCGATCGGTCAACCCTTCATGTACCCGCGCAACGATCTCGATTTCAGCTCCAACTTCCTGCACATGATGTTTGGCACACCGTGCGAAACCTATGAGCCGAGTCCGGTAATTGCCGACGCAATGGACAAGATCTTCCTGTTGCATGCCGACCATGAACAGAATGCATCGACCTCAACCGTTCGCCTTGCCGGTTCCACCGGTGCGAACCCGTACGCATGTATTTCATCCGGCATCACTGCACTGTGGGGCCCTGCCCATGGCGGTGCCAATGAAGCCGTGTTGAAGATGCTGACCGAAATCGGTGATGAATCAAACATCGACAAGTGCATCAAGCGCGCAAAAGACAAGGATGATCCGTTCCGCCTGATGGGCTTCGGTCATCGTGTTTACAAAAACTTCGATCCACGCGCGAAAGTCATGCGCGAAACCTGTCAGAACGTATTGAAAGAGCTCGGCAAGGAGAACGACCCACTGCTGAAGATTGCGATGAAACTGGAAAAGATTGCGCTGGAAGACCAGTACTTCATTGATCGCAACCTGTATCCGAACGTGGACTTCTACTCAGGCATTATCCTCAAGGCGATCGGCATTCCGGTGAACATGTTCACCGTAATCTTCGCGACCGGCAGAACCCCAGGCTGGGTTGCTCACTGGCATGAAATGATTGGCAATCCATTCAAGATTGGTCGCCCACGCCAGTTGTATACGGGACCAACGATGAGAGATTACCCGGGCAAGAAATAGTCCGCAGACAGAAATGAAAAAGCCCCTGCAAAAGGGGCTTTTTTTGAACCCGAAAAACAACCAATAAAAAACCCGCTGTCTTTGCAGACAGCGGGTTTTTTATTTGGCGTCCCCAGGGGGTTTCGAACCCCCGTTACAACCGTGAAAGGGTCGTGTCCTAGGCCACTAGACGATGGGGACTTGAACTGTTTTGTATTGCTGCGAATGATCAAGTGGTGGAGCCAAGGAGGATCGAACTCCTGACCTCAACGCTGCCAGCGTTGCGCTCTACCAGCTGAGCTATGACCCCGAGCATTCACTTGAACTATCTAAAACTATCAAGTCGTACAACAAGCCTTACAACATTTCCCGAGGCTATCCGGGAAAGGCGTGCATTCTATGTAGGGCCATCTGGAGTGTCAATAAAACAGCACAGCTTTTTGCAACTTAAAGCCCAATTTACCGCGCAGATTTTCCCCTATTCCGCTGGAGCTGTGGTCGTCTGCAAGGACTGGTATTCCTTCTCAAGCACCTTTTGCTGTTTGCCGGAAATTCCACCCAATGCCGTCAATGCATGACGCATGCGCGCTCTGCTCATGTCGAGACCGAGTATCGCCATTGAGTCGATCACTGACGTCGACACGGCAGTACCGGCAATTGCAATAAACAGCGGAAACAACAAGTCCCGAATCTTGACGCCCAGCTGTGCCGCAAGCTGCACCAGTGCCTGCTCAATGGAATCGCGGTTCCAGTCGCGGACTTCTTCGATGCGCCATGCAGCAAACTGCAGGACACGCAGACATTCTTCAGCGCTCAGTTTGTTATGTGTAAAACTTGCGGCAGTAATGGCAGGTACGCTACTGAAGAAGAACCCCGCCAATGCTGCGACATCAGAAAAACGTTCCACCCTGGGCTTGATCAGCGGAATGATCTGGCGGATTTTCTCAGGCTGGAATGCCCATGCAGCAAACCGTTGAATGAATTCTTCATCACTTAACGTCTCACGCAGGTAGCGCCCGTTGAGCCAATCAAGCTTTGCTGTATCAAATACAGGGCCACCCAGCGACACCCGCTTGATATCAAAGTTCGCTACCATTTCTTCCACACTGAACTTCTCATTACCGTCCGGCATCGACCAGCCCATCATGCCGAGATAATTGATTACGGCTTCCGGCATGTATCCCATGCGCTGGTAATAGCCGATGCTGGTGGGGTTCTTGCGCTTGCTCAACTTGCTCTTGTCTGCATTTCGCAACAGTGGCATATGACACAGCACTGGCGCCTGCCACCCAAAGTACTGATAAAGCAGTAAATGCTTCGGAGCAGAATTGATCCACTCTTCACCACGAATGACGTGCGTGATCTCCATCAAATGATCATCGACGACGTTGGCCAGGTGATATGTTGGCAAACCATCCGACTTCATCAACACCTGCATATCGACCTGACTCCATTCGATCTCAACAGGCTCGCGCAACAAATCGTTAATGACGCACGTGCCTTCACGCGGTACTTTCATGCGAATGACATACGGCTCACCAGCTTTCACACGTGTGTCGACTTCTGCGACAGTCAGCTGCATGCAATGGCCGTCATAACCAGGCTGCTGCTTGTCGGCCACCTGTTGCTTGCGTACTTCGTCGAGACGCTCGGCTGTGCAGAAGCAATGGAAAGCGTGTCCCTTTTCCAACAACTGCTTCGCGTGTTGCTGGTAGATCGCAGAGCGCTCACTCTGACGATACGGCGCATGCGGGCCACCTTTGTCCGGACCTTCGTCCCAATCAAGCTGTAGCCACTTCAGGGCAGCCAGAATGTCCTCTTCCGACTTGCGAGTACTGCGCACCTGATCGGTATCTTCAATTCGTAGAATGAACTTGCCGCCGTGCTGGCGAGCAAAGCACAAATTGAACAAGGCTATATAGGCAGTGCCTACGTGAGGATCACCGGTGGGTGATGGCGCAATGCGCGTACGTACTGTGGTCATAACGAAAATATCTGACGGAAAAGGCAATTATACGGGGGCACGGGGATGGCGCGCCTGTGTTATTCGTCCTTGATGGAACCGCGCAGGCGCTTGGTCGAACCGAGTTTCTTCTTGTGGTCAACGCGCCGTTGCACCGAGCCCTTGGTCGGCTTGGTGGCAATACGACGTTTGGGTTTCTGGCTGGCGGACCTGATCAGTTCTGCCAGCCGATCCAACGCTTCGCTGCGGTTCTTCTCCTGGGTACGCTGGGTCTGGGCCTTGATGACAACAATGCCTTCCTGCGTGATACGGGTGTCGGACTTTTTCAGCAAGCGTGTCTTGACGTCTTCCGGCAACGACGATGCCCGGATATCAAAGCGCAGATGAATCGCGCTGGACACCTTGTTGACGTTCTGGCCACCAGCGCCCTGCGCACGAATGGCACTCAGCTGGATCTCGCTGTCGGGCAGGCTGAGTTGTGGCGTGATGATGAGCATGTTCAGGCGTGTTCTTCGATGAAGGCCTTTACCTGCGGAGCCACCAGATCATCCGGCAAGCCGAAATACATGGCGACTGACAGATGATTCTGGCCGATGGCATAGACCAGTGGCGGCATGTGCTTTTTTGCCTTTTGGACTGCTGTCAGCAGCTCCAGAGTCTGCTGTTCAAACTGGGGAGGATCGTACTCCGCCACAGACAACAACATGGGCACCTCACTTTGTGCCAGACCTTGCAGAGATGATCTCGCCGGATAAACGGAGCGATCAGCACCCAGATACGCGGGCTCCATCGGGCTTGGCGGCATCGCGGCAAAATCATAAATACCTGACAACAAGACGACACCCTTCAAACCGTGCGAAGCAGGCGCATAGAGATTGGAGTGTGCAACATAACTCGCCACATGGGCAGCGCCGGCACTTTGCCCCATCAGAAAGATGCTTGAACTTCCAAGACCGACCGCACTGCCTTCACGCTGGATGAAAGCTATCACCATCCGTAAATCTTCTATGCCGCTCGGCCACTGATGCTTTGGTGCCAAACGATAAGTAATCGTCACGCCATTGAAACCGTTACGCACTGCCCACTGGCCTATGTTGGTAAAGAATGGCGAACCTTCGGTGTGTTTGTCGCCAGCAAGGAAACCACCGCCATGTACATAGATCAGCACAGGCAGCTTTGGATCAAACCCACTGGACGGTGTGAACACGTCGATTCTGTGACGTTCATCTGGACCATAGCGCACGTCGCGCTGCACGCGTACATCAGCGCCCACAGAAGCAGCTTGCAACGGCGACAGCAGGTTACGGGTCGCAGCAATGGAATCCGGATTGATCTCGCGGCCTATGCCGGCCAGTTGTTTACGGTAGTCTGCAAATTTCAAGAAAATCTCCGCCGCCAGGCTCGCGATCCTGGGCTGTTGGCAATGAATAGCCGCATTCTACTCCGACAAGAGCCATGCTGTTTGCGTTAAACTTGCAGCAGTCCTTACCTGGAGTCGCCATGAACACCGATGCACTGAACCAGCAATTTGCGCAGCAGACACCGCAAGCCATCATCAGCCACGCCCTGTCACTACCCGGCAAAGCTGTGGTCACGACGCACTTTGGCCCGATGGAGGCTGTCATTTTGCATATGGCGGCGCAAGCGAAGCCAGACATCCAGGTGGTATGGGTCGATCACGGCTACAACACCAAGGCTACCTATCGTTGCGCCGAGAAAATCATCCAGAGCCTCAAACTGAGAGTCGATGTGTTCACACCTCGCATTTCCTCTGCACGCCAGGAAGCTGCTCTCGGTGGTATTCCTTCCTATACAGAACCCAGCCACAAGGAATTCACTGAACATTTCAAGCTTGAACCTTTCCGTCGTGCAATGGCCCAGCACAAGCCTGACATCTGGCTGACTGCCCTGCGCAAGGAACAAACCGAATTCCGTCAGTCGTTGAATGTCTTTACGCAGGATAACAAGGGAGTACTCAAGGTAGCACCGCTGTTTCTTTGGACAGAAGCGCAGATGCGCGACTATCTCGCTGCCCATGATCTTCCCAACGAAGATAGCTATTACGATCCAACCAAAGCCCTCGAAAACCGTGAGTGCGGACTACATACCTCCACGCTTTGACCCAATCGCATGGATGTCCCGCCTGATATTCATTCGGGACATTGGTGATAACGCTATCGATTGATACTGGTCAAACCTTTCAATATTTACCAGGAAATGACGACCAGGCACCGGCCTGCTGTCGCTATCATTCGAGCTCCTCATTACGTGGAGATTGTCATGAAGCCAGCCGTCATCAGACAGAGGGTGCAATTAGCCAGTTCCATTTTCGCACTCTTCCTTGCCAGCAATATTGCGTGTATTGCCAGCGTTCAAGCGGCAGAACCGGCCTTACCCGCCACACTCAGTGACTTGATGAGCGGACCCATTACTGCC
>JAZKEH010000586.1:0-1131 GCA_040387155.1 Pseudomonadota bacterium
TCCTTGCTTATCGCAGACCTGCAGCGTCGCGCAGTGCCTCGGCCTTGTCAGTCTTCTCCCAGGTGAAGTTCGGCTCTTCTCTGCCGAAGTGACCGTAAGCCGCTGTCGCCAGATAGATCGGACGAATCAGATCCAGCATGCGGATCAGACCCTTCGGACGCAGTTCGAAGAACTCGCGAACCAGTTGCACAATGCGCTCTTCGGAAATCTTGCCGGTGCCGAAGGTTTCGACGCTGATAGACGTAGGCTCTGCCACACCGATAGCGTACGAAATCTGAATTTCGCAGCGATCAGCGATGCCAGCTGCCACGATGTTCTTCGCCACATAACGCGCCACATATGCCGCAGAACGATCCACTTTCGATGGGTCTTTGCCGGAGAATGCGCCGCCGCCGTGACGCGCCATGCCGCCGTAGCTGTCCACGATGATCTTGCGGCCGGTCAGACCGCAATCACCGAAAGGGCCTCCGATGACAAAACGCCCGGTCGGGTTGATGAAGTACTTGGTGTTCTTGTCGAGCCACTCGGCGGGCAGCACGTGCTTGATGATCTCCTCCATCACGGCTTCCTGCAGTGGCTTCAACTCGATGTCCGGGCTGTGCTGAGTCGACAGCACCACGGCGTCCACGGCAACAGGCTTGCCGTTCTCGTAGCGGAAAGTGATCTGGCTCTTGGCGTCGGGACGCAGCCAGGGCAGTGTGCCGTTCTTGCGCACTTCGGCCTGACGCTGCACGAGGCGGTGAGAATAAGTGATCGGTGCGGGCATCAGCACACTGGTTTCGTTGCTGGCATAGCCGAACATCAGACCCTGGTCGCCTGCACCCTGCTCGTGATCAGGAGTGTCGTCCACGCCCATGGAAATATCGGGAGACTGTTTGCCGATGGCATTGAGCACTGCGCAGGAATTACCGTCGAAGCCTTTGTCGGAATGGTCATAACCGATGTCACAGACCACCTTGCGGGCAATCGCTTCAATGTCGGCGTAGGCAGTGGTGGTCACCTCTCCTGCGACGACGACCATGCCGGTCTTGATCAGGGTTTCGCAGGCCACGCGTGCCTTCGGGTCCTGGGTCAGAAGGGCATCGAGCACCGCGTCGGAGATCTGGTCCGCGATTTTGTCCGGATGTCCTT
>JAZKEH010000586.1:1141-1554 GCA_040387155.1 Pseudomonadota bacterium
ACGGATTCAGAGGTGAAAAGTGATGAGGCCATATTTTTTTCCTTTCTCAGATCAGTTGGTTGATTTTCGGTTCTATTGATTTTCGATTCTATTGATTTTCGATTTGGTTAATTGGCAGGTTTATGAAAGACGCACATCTGGATCTGGAAGCCATTTCGCAATCCCAGATAAACACTCTGTCCGGGCTGCAGACTTGCTTGTACCGCCCAGTCATTCATCTCGTCGTGATCGAAGCCCAGCCACAAATCGCCGCAGGACTCTCTGGCCCAGTCCTGGTCGTGGCGGCACAGCTCGACAATCAACAACAGCCCGCCTTCCTGCAGCAGTGATGCCGCGTGTACAAAGGCTTCCTGTGGAGCTGGCAGGTGGTGCAACACCATGTCGTAAAGAACCACGTCGCAGCGGACATCGCG
>JAZKEH010000587.1:0-2899 GCA_040387155.1 Pseudomonadota bacterium
TCATTATCACAGCGCTGCTGACGCGCAATGTCATCTACCTGTTCGGGGCCGTTCCCGCCGCGCTGCTCGCGGTCGACAAGTGGATATTGCAGGCGCCACTGCACCGTCTGGACCCGGAATAGCCGCTGCTTTCCAACCTTGTTTGTTGCGGGCGATGCGGGCTTGTAGTCTCACTCACGGCGGCACGCCATCCCACAGCGGTTGCGTGCGGTTGAACTCGTTGATGTTGTGCCTCACCACCTCTTCCAGCTGACCATGCTTTGCAAAGCACTGGCGTTGGCGTTCTGAACTGTTGCCGTTCTTCATGATCACCGCGATGCAAGCAAGGTAGCGCTGATAGCCAAGCCGACGGGCGTAGGGCTGCAGTTTTTCCAGCCACTCCTGCAGCTCGTCGCGCAGCAAGCGCGTCTTGCCTTCCGGATTCAGCACCAGCTCTGCATTCAAGCCGTGGCGCATCACCCGCCACTTGTTTTCGCGGGCAACCCAACTGGGCGGATAGCTCACGGATTCGAGCCAGCTGCCGTTCTCGGCAAACCAATGCGCCAGCGTGTGAATCAACGCGACGATGGCCATCGTCTCCGTCAGCGTTGCGCAACCATCACACACGCGAATCTCCAGCGTGCCGAAGCCAGGGCTTGGCCGCAGATCCCACCAGAGATCCTTCAATGTTCTGATCGAGCCGCACTTCTTCAAGGAGTCGTAGAGGTTGAGAAAATCCTTCCAGCTGCGCACGTGATACGGCTGGCCCGCTGTCGGCAATGCTTCATAGGTGGTGGGCCGATAGGAGGAAAGACCGGTATCGATGCCCTGCCAATACGGCGAGCTCGATGACAACGCCAGCAGGTGCGGCAGGAAGTGCATGAAGAAATTGTTGAAGCGTATGCAGTCATCGCCGCTCGCCATGCCGAGATGCACATGCAGGCCGTACACCGTCATGCGACGTGTCAGCCACTGATTGCGATCGATCAGCTCCTTGTAGCGCGCTGACGGTGAAATGACGCAGTCGGAATATTTTGCAAACGGATGCGCTCCCGTTGTCGACAATGCAATACCCAACTGCTCGGCAACCGTACTGACCGCCGACATCGAAGCACGCAAGTCCTGTTCAACATCATGCGCGTTACCACACTTGCCGGTGTTGATCTCGACCGTGCTCAGATAGAACTCCGGCTTGAGCTTGCTGATATGCGAACCGGCTGCGAGCAATTCCTCTGCGCGTGACACGAGGTTCATCGACGTCTTGTCGATCAACTGCAGCTCCACTTCAACGCCGAGTGTCAGTACGCCTGCGCTCTGGAAATCTATCTCGCTTCGCACCGGCTTGCGCATGCGCGCCGGCAACAACGACGCAAGCCTGTCGAGCATACTGGTGCTGGATTGCCTGGTGACATTCGCCTGGGGTTGTTTCATTGAAACCTCTATGCGTACCCACATTGTCTTTCTGACAAGTGATATCGGTAAAACATTGCACAGAATATCGTCGCAACATTTTGACTGGCATAGGGTTTAACCCTGTTTGGAGCGCCTCAAACTTTCATTGAAATTTAATTTCCCCTTTCTTCTTGTGAACAGCCAGGGGAGGAGAATTCGCGTCAGGCATGGAAGCAGCCAAAGAGATAAGGGTCTGCCAAAAGCAGAGGGGTGTTTTATTACCTTCCCATTTCCGTCTTAGTTTTTCACAGGAGCTTTTTATGAAAAAACTTTTTATCACCAAACTCGTTACCACCGCTGTCGTTACTACCTTGTTTTCCATCACTGCTGTGCAGGCTGCCGAAGTTCGTCTGGTGCCGTCTGACAGCTCCACTCTCAGTGCACTCTGCGTCGAAGCAGCTGGCACCGCTGCCAATGGTACTGCACGTTCTCTCAAAGAGACTGCGGCCGCCTACGGCATTGCCCGTCATGAGATCAGCGAAATCCGTTGCAACGGTCAGCCGTTGGAGCGCTTTGCTGCCAAATTCAAATCGCGCAATGCCATCGCCCAGAAGGATTACATCTTCAACCAGAATGAAGGAAGAGCCACTACTTCGTTCCGTTAATCCGTTCGCTTCGTTGCGCTGTTCGTCATTCTTTACGTACAGCGTTGCGAATTTTTATTTGCACTAACCAACTCCCCTTGTTTGCCGGAGCCTGCATTGTCAGCTCCGGCTTTTTTTTCGCGTTTTAAAAAATCTCTTTACGCTTCTTTCGTCAATATTTGATCTGGTTTTTTCGTTAACCGCGTTTTGCGTTCATCAAATACAACGACAGTGCACGTAAGTTTCTCCTCCCGGGAAGTTCAGTGATTTACCCCAGCCTCGTAAACTTCATTCGGAGAAACAGAAGATGTCCCGCCAGTTCCATACCTCCTCCCGGCACCAAGACATTGCGCAACAAACCAGTATTCCGCCATCCAAACCGCGCCTGCTCGCCGCGCTGGTTGCTGCAGTGTTGATGGCACAAGCTGCGCAAGCCGCAGAACCTGCGACGGAACCGCAGAAAGCCAGCCCGAATGGACTCGAAGAAATTCTCGTTGAAGGCCAGGCCATCACGACCGGCATTTCACCGCTTGCTGTTGATGTTGCGCGCTTCGGCACGCAGGTTCAGGTCATCAGTGCTGACGAAATCGCCACCGGCGGCTTCACCAACTTCGGTGAATTGGCCGCTGGTCTTATTCGTGGCGCCAACATCGGTTACTCACCGGACGAAGGCGAGTTCACGATCCGCATCGACGGCGGCACGGACCGCGATACCCTGCTGATGCTCGATGGCATTCCTACCTTCGATCGCGGCACGCCACTCGAAAGCCTGTGGGGTGCTACCTCGCTGGATCCGCGCATGATCGAAAACGTGGAGATCTTCCGTGGTGGCCAGAGTTTGTACTTCGGCGGCAATGGCGGACTGGGTGTGGTCAACGCGATCT
>JAZKEH010000588.1:0-4013 GCA_040387155.1 Pseudomonadota bacterium
CGGGAGCCGCTTGGGCGGAAACGCGCGGCATATTTGCCAACAGTCCGCTCAACGCTTCCATGTCAGGGCCTTTCTTAAGTTTGAGATGAAAATCCTTTTTGGATAGATCGAAATCGGTGAGCCCATGCTCGTTCATCAATTCCACAATGTTTCGGATTTCTTGGAGGTCCACAGTTACAGTTTGCTAAAGATTTATCTGATTTGAGACGGAGTCACCGCGACTCCATCACTTGCGAAGGGTAGGAATTCATGCCGAACCTCGTCAAGCATTGCATTTTTGATCTGATGATTTTCCGAACTTGCTTCCCGCAGCTTCGGAACCAATTCTCAGCCCATGCCAAGTCCTACCGAAGCCGATCCTCGCTTCAACGAATTCATCCTGCTCCAAGCTCAAAACGCCGGCCTGTTTCTCGGTCAGATACCGAATCCTGTCACGGGCGAGAAATCTGTGAATCTCCGTGCCGCGAAATCCGTGATCGATTCCCTCGGCATGTTGAGAAACAAAACCGCTGGAAATCTCACGGAGCATGAAACCAAACTGCTCGAGACCGCTCTTAAAAACCTCATCCCTCTTTACAAAACCGTCCTCAACGATTCCGAAGCCTAATCTCATGAAATCATTCACCCCATTCCAAATCGCCCAAGTCCCCGTCGGCGGGCCCATTCCCTTTTTCATCCTCGGCCCGTGTGCGCTTGAGTCGGAAACTTTTGCATGGGAAATGGCGCGTTCGCTTAAAGAAATCGCCGATCGCACCGGGATTCCTTTCGTTTTCAAAGCGTCATTCGACAAAGCCAACCGTTCGTCGATCAACTCCTTCCGTGGGCCGGGGCTTGAGAAGGGGCTGCAGATGTTGGCCCGCATCAAGCAAGAGCTGCAGGTGCCGTTGCTGACCGATGTGCACGAGCCCTATCAGGCAGAAGCATTGGCGCAGGTGGTAGACATTTTGCAACTGCCGGCCTTTCTGTCGCGCCAGACCGACCTGGTGATGGCGATGGCGAAAAGCGGGGCGATGATCAATATCAAGAAGGCGCAGTTCCTGGCGCCGAAGGAAATGAGTCACATTCTGCGCAAGTTTGAAGAGGCAGGTAACCGGCAGCTGATGCTGTGCGAGCGTGGCTCCAGCTTCGGCTACAACAATCTTGTGGTCGATATGCTGGGTTTTCCCATCATGAAAAGTTTTGGCTATCCGGTATTGTTCGATGTGACGCACGCATTGCAAATGCCCGGCGGTCGCAGCGATAGCGCCGATGGGCGTCGCAAGGATGTGCTGGCACTGGCACGGGCCGGGATTTCGCAAGGCATTGCCGGTTTGTTTCTGGAAGCGCATCCTGACCCGGACAAGGCGCTGTGCGATGGCCCGTGTGCGCTGCCGCTGGCCGTATTGGAACCGTTTCTGCAACAACTGCAGGCGTTGGATACCCTGGTCAAAAGCCAGGCTGAACTGGTGATCCGTTGACAGCAACGGATTGGATCAATCGATCAGATCAATCGGTCGGATCAATCGGTCGGATCAATCGGTCGGATCAATCAAAAGAGGACAAGAACGTGAGTGAACAAACCAAGATTGCCAAGGTCATTGCCCGCGAAGTGCTGGATTCCCGCGGTAACCCCACCGTACAGGCCGATGTAATTCTTGTCGGAGGTGCCAAGGGCACTGCCTGCGCACCTTCTGGTGCCTCGACCGGCTCGCGTGAAGCGTTGGAGCTACGCGACAAGGACACCTCGCGCTACCTCGGCAAGGGTGTGTTGAAAGCCGTCAACGCCGCCAACAACGATCTCGCCACTGCCTTGCGCGGTATGGATGCCCTTGATCAGGCTGCCGTCGATAAATGCATGATTGATCTGGACGGTACCGAGAACAAGGCACGCTTTGGTGCCAACTCGATTCTTGCGGTGTCATTGGCGTCTGCCCGCGCTGCAGCGACAGCGCTCAGCAAACCACTCTATGCCCATTTGGCTGATCTGAATGGCACTGCTGGCCAGTTCAGCATGCCGGTGCCGATGATGAACATCATCAATGGCGGCGAGCACGCCGATAACAATGTCGACATTCAGGAGTTCATGGTGCAGCCGGTCGGTGCGCCGAACTTCCGCGAAGCCCTGCGCTATGGCGCCGAAATTTTCCATGCCCTGAAATCTGTACTCAAAAAGCAGGGACTTAATACCGCTGTTGGCGACGAAGGTGGTTTTGCTCCGAATCTGCCGTCCAATGCGGCGGCACTTGATGCAATCATGGACGCTATCGACAAAGCAGGCTTCAAGGCTGGCAAGGACATTTGCCTGGCGCTCGACTGCGCAGCATCCGAGTTCTACCACGATGGCAAGTACGCACTGGAAGGCGAGGGCAAGCATTACAGCAGCGAACAGTTCGCCGACTACCTCGCGGGCCTGTGCAACCAATATCCGATTCTGTCGATCGAAGACGGCATGCATGAAAGTGACTGGGATGGTTGGGCCACACTGACCAGCAAACTTGGAGACAAGATCCAGTTGGTGGGTGACGATCTGTTTGTCACCAATACCTCGATTCTTGAGCGCGGCATCAAGTCAAAGATTGCCAATTCAATCCTGATCAAGTTCAACCAGATCGGTTCGCTGACAGAGACGCTGGCAGCCATCCGCATGGCGCGCAACGCCGGCTACACCGCTGTGATTTCGCACCGCTCCGGTGAAACCGAAGACACCACGTTGGCTGATCTCGCCGTGGGCACCGCTGCCGGCCAGATCAAGACCGGTTCGCTGTGCCGTTCTGATCGCGTTGCGAAGTACAACCGTCTGCTGGTGATCGAAGAAGAACTGGGCGGCAAGGCGCTGTACCGTGGGCGTGCCGAGTTCAAACGAGGCTAGGGAATCTTGAACGACTGGGCTGAGAGCAGGAACTGCAAATGAAAATTGTGCTTGGCGTCCTCCTGGTAGTTCTCGTCTTGCTGCAACTGCGGTTGTGGCACGGCGAGGGCAGTCTCTCCGACATCGACAGGCTGGAGAATGAGATAGTTACCCAAGCGGAAGCCAATGCTGTGCTGGAACAGCGCAACGACGGTTTGCTCGGCGAAGTTAGCGATCTGAAGACCGGCCTTGATTCGGTAGAAGAGCATGCACGCAGTGAACTTGGTCTCATCAAGCAGGATGAAACCTATTACCTGATTGTCGACAAGGATGCCGCGCGTTCAGCCACTGCTGCTGCCAGCGCTCCCCAGCAATAGTCGGCATGAACACAACTTCCTCAGCAGCTCCGCGCTATTTTCTGGTGCTGCCGGCGGCTGGCAGTGGCCAACGCATGGCCAGCGAGCGCCCCAAGCAATACCTTGAAATCAATGGTCGTACCCTGTTGCAACACACGCTGGAGCGGTTGGGCAGCATGGCGTGCTTTGAGCGCATTGTGTTGGTGTTGTCGCCGCAGGATGCATGGTGGCCTGTCATCGAACAACAATTACCAAGCTCCATTCGACAGAAATTGACAGTGGCTACCGGTGGTAGTCAACGGGCCGATTCCGTCGCCAATGGACTGCAGGCATTGCAAGGTGTTGCGCAACGACAAGACTGGATACTCGTGCATGACGTCGTGCGTCCTTGCATCCACCACAGCGATGTAGAGTTGCTGATTACGGCGGTGAAAGACGAAGTCGCCGGTGGTTTGCTGGCTACGCCGGTGCGCGATACGCTGAAACGCAGCAGCGACCTGCAAGTGGTCGAGCAAACCGTTGATCGTCGTAATCTCTGGTGTGCCGCCACGCCGCAGATGTTCCGGTATCGACTGTTGCTGGAGTCGCTGCAGAAAGTCACTGCTGCAGGCCGGACTGTTACGGATGAAGCGGAAGCAGTCGAAGCTTGCGGGCATCCGGTGAAGCTGGTGCAAGGCCGCACCGATAATCTGAAAGTAACTTATCCGCAGGACCTGCAGTTGGCGGCATTGATACTGAGAGCACAATCCTGATGCAAATCCGCATTGGCAATGGTTATGACGTACATCGATTCGCGGAGGAGAGCGCTGCCGATGCTGCGATCACAATCG
>JAZKEH010000589.1:0-2804 GCA_040387155.1 Pseudomonadota bacterium
TCGGTGTACGCAAGGTAATGGGCGGTTCGGTATGGGGCATCGTGCTGTTGCTGACGAATGACTTCAGCAAGCTGGTACTGGTCGCCAATGTGCTCGCCTGGCCGATTGCCTGGGTGGCAATGAATCGCTGGTTGGAAAATTTCGCCTATCGCATTGATCTGACACCGTTGGTCTTTATCGGCAGTGGGTTGATCGCGCTGTGCATTGCGTGGGTCACTGTCGGCGGCACGGCGGCGAAGGCAGCGAGCCAGAAACCAGTGCTGGCGTTGCGTTATGAATAGGGACGAAACTGTACGCTCGCTAAAGAAGGCACCGGAATTCCTCAATGGTCAGGCCGGCATCGCGCACGATGCCACCCATCGTGAAGGCATTGACTGGATTGTGGCGCGGGATTGTAAGAATGCGGGTGCCGTCAGTCATCACGATGTGCTTGCCTTGCCGAGCCACTCGGAACCCTGCTTTTTCGAGTGCCCGAACCGCAATGAGGTGATTAACCCCGGGTATGCCAGGCATGTGTCAGCCGACTTCGACTTCACGAACATCCGCATCACCGACGAGTTCGTCGCGCACAAGCAGATATTCCTTTATCGCTTCCCGGATATTGGCAATGGCGTCGGTCTCGGTAACTCCCTGCGACCAGCAACCAGGAAGACCGGGGACGGAGACGCTGTAACCTTCGTCAGTTCGCTCGATAGCGATCTTGTATTTCATGTTCAAAATCCTCCGTGCCTCAGTATAGACCCGGTTCTTCGGCCTCGCCAATTTCTCAATGCCCTATACGTGTGAACTGAATCGGATACTTCCATGTTGCTGAACTACCTGAAAGTCACCGGCCGCAACTTCGTCAAGCAACGCCTGTACTCAGCGGTGAATGTGCTGGGTCTGGCTGCAGGCTTCACGTGTTGTTTGTTGATTGCGCTCTATGTGCTGGATGAGTCGAGTTACGATCAACAACATCCTGACGCCGATCGCATCTACAGGTTCTCACAGACGTACGTTGCACTGGATGAGCCCTTGTATCTGGGTACAGCGGCTCCGCAGGTAGGACCATTATTGAAAGAAAACTTCACTGAAGTGGAGGACTTCACTCGCCTGTTTCTCACCGTGCGGGTGTTTGCCAGCCAGGACGGCAGCTTCCATGACGAAGAAGTCATGCTGGCGGATCCCTCCGTGTTTGATTTTGTTGCGCTCGACTGGGTACAGGGAGACCCAACAACTGCGCTGGCGGAGCCAGACAATGTTGTAGTGACACGCAGCTTCGCCCGCGAATATTTCGGCAGTGAAGATGTATACGGTCAGAGCCTGTTGATGGGCAATAAAAGCGAGACGCCGCTGCGGGTGACCGGCATCGTCGAAGACCTGCCGCCCAACATGCATTTTGTTACCGGCGCTTTCCTTGCGCTCAGTTCGTTGCCGGCCACGTCGTCGCGACCAACGATCCTGCAGGACTGGGACTTTCCCAATATTGCGACATATCTGAAGCTGAAGCCGCAAGCGGATTCCCGACAGCTGCAAGACGCCTTCGGCACCTTCATTCTGCAGAGCATGCCTGAACGAATGCGGACCGAGTGGAAGTTCAGTTCACTCAAATTGCCGGACATTCATCTGCATTCACCGCTGCAAGGGCTTGGCGAACGCTCGAGCGGCAATCTGACAAACATCAGGATACTCAGTGTGATTGGTGCAGGGTTGCTGCTGCTCGCCTGCATCAACTTCGTCAATCTATCAACCGCGCGGGCTCTGCAGCGCAGCAAGGAAGTCGTCATAAGAAAAGCCATTGGTTCCAGTCGCAACCAGTTGTTCCAGCAGTTCATGGGCGAATCGTTGTTGCTGGTGCTGATTGCATTTCTGGCCGCATTGGCATTCGCGGAATTACTGCTGCCAGTGCTGAACGCCTTCACGGGAAAAAGTATGACGATAGCTGTGCTGTTTGCTTCGGCGCCGGCTGCGTTGTCGGTAATCGGCACGGTGTTGCTGGTGGCATTTCTGGCAGGGTGCTATCCGGCGCTGTATCTGTCCGCGCTACGTCCCGCACAGCGTGCCCTGCAGGTAACAGATCGCAGGCACGGGCTGGCGTTTCGCGATGTGCTGGTGGTCTTCCAGTTTTCCCTTTCCATCATGCTGGTCATTGCGACGCTGGTTGTGAATTCACAAGTACAACTGGGCAAGACCATGGACCTCGGTTTCAACAAGGAGCAACTGCTCGGCATCAGTACGCCCGACAGTGGCGTCTTCGGCAATGCCTGGTGGCCCACCCTGAAAAATGAATTGATGACCCAGCCAGGTATTGTTGCCGCGACCATCTCCGGCACACGTCCATTCGCCACGAAGGCGGTGACGAGCCCATCACGCTGGAGCAACTCCAGGTTGAGTACGATTTCTTCGAGACCTATCAGGTAGAACTGCTCGCTGGCCGTTTGTTTTCCGACGCCTACGGTGGCGAAAGAATAGTAGCGCCAACTGATGACAACCCTGCCGGCACTGCCGCCTTTGTTTTGAACCGGGCCGCAGTGGAGGTGCTGGGGTGGACGCCTGAAACAGCAATCGGCAAGTGGATTGAGAAAGACTATTCAGAAGATGGTTCGCGTACTGCACGCGGACCGGTAATCGGCGTCGTCGAGAACATGCGCTTTGCGTCTGCCCGCGAAACCATCAAACCGACCTTCCATTTCCTGCCCGCCCTGACCACGCCGATGAATGACATAACGTTGCGGCTGAACGGCACCAACCTGGAGCAAGTACTGGCGCATATCGACAGTACCTGGGCAAAGCTGTTTCCCGGCCAGCCGCTGCATCGGACATTT
>JAZKEH010000590.1:0-330 GCA_040387155.1 Pseudomonadota bacterium
AGAACGATCGACTGCCCCAAGATGGTAATGCCCATGGGCGACGCAGCCAAATCCTTGTCCCAACAGGCCATGTACCAGGCATCCCTGAGATAGCCGGAGTCTTGAGCGGCAGGAGTTCGCCCGATCTCGGTGATTTTGTTCGCCATACTTCAATCCTTCAAACTGCATGTTGCAAAGCTTCAAACTGCATGTCAATCATGCATGATGCAGAACGAGGCGAATCACGCTGATGCTAAGTCGGATCGGCTTGCCGATGAGGTGCTGGCCTATCTTTACTCGAGCTTGATATTCCTGCTGCGGCGGGTGGATCAGCGAGCAGTGGCGTTGTTC
>JAZKEH010000590.1:340-1800 GCA_040387155.1 Pseudomonadota bacterium
AGAAATGTTGAAATTGGAAGAACCACAACTGGTGACATTCTGATAAGGATCTGAAGCTGGCTTGGGGTGAGCGGCATCACAATCAAACAAGTTGCCATTCATCACATTCACATTGCTGGCGTTGTTCAATGAAGAAGCTCGCGCGACAGGACTGACGCTTCCCCAGTTCCACATTCTCTATGTCGCCTCACAACTTGGCCCGCTGGCACAAGGCGAGTTGGCCCGCCAAGCTGCCGCCAGCGAGGCTACTGCCAGCATGGTCATTTCCAACCTTATGAAGATGGGGCTGGTCACGAGGACGTCCGATCGCAACGACGCTCGGCGCAAGCTGGTCGCCACCACCCCAGCCGGTGATCGCCTGGTCGAACAGGTGCTTCCGGCCTTTCAGCGCAGCTTGGCGCGGCTCAATGCGCCACTGGGCAAACGGGCGGATGATCTGGCCAATTTGCTTGCCGGCCTGCTTGATCGTGCAGGTGCAGGGTCTGACCTTCCAGAAGGTCTCGGCAACCACACTGAGGCGCAGTTGACGGCGGTGCACTGTCCGCTGAATTTCCTCGTTCGACGCATCATCCAGTTAATTGAAACCGACACTGCTGAACTGTTGGCGGGCAGCGGTATTACCCTTCGGCAATATGTGGTGCTTCTGATCATCGCTTTGGGGCCGGGCATCAGCGAAAGCAGGATATCCTCGACCGTTGGTCTCGACCTTTCCAACACCAGTTTCATTGCCCGAGGATTGCGGAAAAAGAGCCTGGTGGAAGTCGATCAAAGTGGTCGACGCCGACGCTATGTGGCAACCGGGGCTGGCCGCGAATGCCTTTCGCAAACAGAGCCGCTGCTTGTTGGCGCAGTCCGCAAGCGCCTTTGCCTGCTGGATGAAGCCGATCAAGAGCCCTTGCTCAGGCTGCTAGGCGAAGTTGTTTCGGGTGACCTCAACAATTCGGCGCCGCCGGACTTTATCAGGATCAGCAAAAGCACACAGTGGCCGTCGTTCACGCGGCCGGCCCAATTCGACCAGTTTCACGAGGGTGCCGAGTTTGATCGTTCCGCTCGGCTGGGTGCGCTGCTGCGCCATGCGGCATCGCAATTCACCGCCAGCCCGGAGATGCTCAGGAATCTTGATCCAGCCGACGCGCAGCAACTCGAACGGCTTTTACGTGATCTTACAGGGCCGACTTCGGAAACCGATGATGCGGCACGCCGAGCAGACAAGAAAAGCAAGCAGATCTCATAATCGAGACGTAAAATGAGGGATTGGATCATGAATTACCGGCTTTTGGGCACTACGTGTCTCGCGGCAAGTTTCGCTCTGGGTGCGGTTGCCCCCGCTTTCGCGCAACAGCAGCAGGATCCGGCGGCCGAGCGCGAAGCTGACACGGCAGGTATTGGCGATATCGTTGTGACAGCAAACCGGCGGACGGAATCGGTGCAGGATTCGTCACTCGCCATCTCGGTGGTGG
>JAZKEH010000590.1:1830-2083 GCA_040387155.1 Pseudomonadota bacterium
TCCAGCGGTGCGATCACCACGACATTCATTCGCGGCGTGGGCAGTTTCTCGACTGACGCAAATGCGGACCCTGCGGTTGCGACCAACATCAACGGCGTCACGATCGCGCGCCCGAGCGGGATTGGTCCGATCTTCTTCGATCTTGAGCGGGTCGAGGTGCTAAAGGGCCCGCAAGGGACCTTGTATGGGCGCAATGCAACGGGCGGCGCGCTGAACTTGATCACCACCAGGCCCCGCCATGATGTTGGCGGAA
>JAZKEH010000591.1:0-3062 GCA_040387155.1 Pseudomonadota bacterium
TCCAAGGCCATTGCGGCCAAGGAAGCCATCGCGAAGGAAAGCACCATCGTGCTGCTGCCCGACAATGCCACCGATGCGTCGTCGGTGGTGGCGCAGGCCATGACGATCATCAATCAGCTGAACCGCAACCAGGACACTCGCGGCGATACCCGGCACAACAACAAAGACGTCAATCAGGGCAATAACAGCAGCGGCAACAGCATCATCAGCGGCAAAGAAGGGACCTACAAATGAACTGGTTCAGCCCCGCCATCCTGATTGCACTTGGTTTCGCCCTGCTGGCCGCGGAAGTGGCGATTTTCGGTTTCTCCGTGTTCATCCTGTTCTTCATCGGACTGGCGTGCATCGTCAGTGGCGGCTTTATCGCCATTGGGCTGTTTGACGCCACGCTCGGCAACGCCATGGGTCTCATCGCCTTTTTCAGTGTCGTCTTCGCGGTGACGCTGTGGAAGCCGCTGAAGAAGATGCAGAACAGCGGTATTACGCACGAAGTGAAGGGCGACTTTATCGGCCACAGCTTTGTGCTGGCGACGCCTTGTTCGGCCCACGAATACAGTACACACCGCATGTCCGGGGTGGATTGGAAAGTGCGCAGCAATACCCCGCTGGCGGCAGGTACGCCGGTACATGTCATCAAGGTAGAAGTCGGCGAACTGACGGTAGCGGCGCAATAACATCACAGGTAGTATCGCCTGGCAGTAGGGGAAAGCAGTAACGGGAAGTCACAACAAACGGAGCAACGGAAGGCAGCAACGCAGTTGACACAGAGTCGGGAAAACTTCCTTCGCGACCTTGTTCATAATCAGGGCATCAAACCCGACCGGTAACCGGTCGTTAATAATAAAAACAGCATAAACAAGGGTGAGCCCTGTTATGAAGTTGCAGTTGGCAGGGCTGGCCGCAGTGCTAACACTTGCGCTGGCTACGGCACCGCTATACGCGGTGACTCCAGGCATGACCGCGCTACCCACAGGCGCCACCGACGGCAACAGCCATGCGGCTCGCTTTGCCATTGGCCTCACCATTGATGGCGGCCAGAGCTTCCAAAGCTCCGCCCTGTTGAATCAGCACATTACCCTCAAGGGCAGTTTCGACCCGGACGCCGAGCATGTCGGCCACCCCGCCGATGTCTTCGTCGTCAAACGCTACGACGGCAAGTACGCCATGCTGACGCCCGCCAACAGCTGGGTGCCCTGGTCGGGCAAGACCGACGAGCTGCAACCCTTTCTCAACGATGCAGTCCTGCGGCCCACCCAGGAACTGACGCTGTACCAGGGCGGGATTGCGCGCGCGGGACAGCACCGTATCTATCTGTCCTACCGTCCGGCCAACAGCAGCACCTTTATCTATTCCTCCACGCCAGCCGTGCTCGATCTGCTGGCGGCCACTGCCGATCCCGTCAGTTACTTCGGGCAGGATGTGTTCGACGACGTCGTCATGACGAAGTGCACGCTGTGCCACACCGAAAAGGGCGTTGCCGCCAAGAGTCGGTTGCACTTCATCAAGGATGCCAACCAGCTGCAGCAGAACTACGACCGCTTCAAGAATTTCTACCAGCAACTTGGCAGCGATGGGTACAACTACGTGCTCGCCAAGGTGTCTGGCAATGGTCATGCCGGCGGCAATCAACTGCCCCAGGGCAGCGCCGGTTATCAGCAGCTGTCGGCATTCCTCGATTTGCTGGATGGCGCCCCCGGCATCACTGCGCCCAATGCGCCGTCGTTGTTTGATGGCGTGCTCTCACAGAGTGCCGCCGATACCTTGCGCGATGCTTCTCTGCTGCTGGCTGGCCGTTTGCCCACTGCAGCCGAAACAGCTGCCGTCCGCACCGGTGGCGATGCCAGCCTGAAAAACCTTCTTATCGAGATGATGCAAGGCCCGCACTTCCACAAGTTCCTCAAAGACGGCGCCGATGATCGCCTGTTCCTGCGCGGCAATATCGACTTCAACCTGATGGACGACTGTGCAACCTGTTACCCGCAGCTGGTCGAGCAGTACTGGCAACTGAAGGAGAAGGTCGATGCGGACAACAGCAGCGCTGCCGACCGCACCGCGCTCAATCTATGGCTGAGCCAGATCAACTACAGCACTATTGAAGCGCCGCTGGAACTGATTGCCTATGTAGTGGAGCACGACAAGCCCTACACCGAAATCCTTACTGCCGACTACGACATGCTGACGCCGGTGTTGAATGCGGCGGTCGGCGGCACCGCCACGTTCAACAGCAGCGCCCGCAATACCGACTTTGCACCAGGTCGCATCACTGACTATCACCTGCGCGACAGCGGCACGGTAACGCAGGCAGCCGGCAACGCCAGTTTTCCACGCATCCTCACCGCGCCGCAGCTGGTGGTGAACTATCCACATGCCGGCGTGCTGAGCAGCAAGGCCTTCCTCAGCCGTTATGGCAGTACGGCCACCAATCGCAATCGTGCCCGCGCGCGCTGGACCTATCTCCACTTCCTTGGCGTCGACATAGAAGCGCAGGCAAAACGCACCACCGATCCGGTGGCGCTCGCCGATACCAATAATCCGACAATGAACAATCCCGCCTGCACCGTTTGTCACAGCGTGCTCGATCCCGTGGCCGGCGCGTTCCAGTTGTTCAGCGACAACGGCACCTTCCGCTCTGCGCTGAATGGTACTGACGCGCTGGATGCGGCCTACAAGTCGGCGCGCACGGCCAAACTCTATGTCACTGGCGATACCTGGTACCGCGACATGCGCGCACCCGGCTTTGAAGGTGCTGCTGCGAACAACGATTCACTGCGCTGGCTGGCGACGCAGATTGTGAAAGACAAGCGCTTCGCCGCTGCCACTGTGAAATTCTGGTGGCCGGCGGTGATGGGTTCCGAGTTGCTGAAAGCGCCCGAAACCACGGATGACACCAACTACAAGATCAAACTCAGTGCCTATGAAGCGCAGCAGGCGGAAGTCAAAGCACTGGCCGCGAGATTTACCCAGTCTGGCTACTCACTGAAACAGTTGTTGGCAGAGCTGGTGCTGAGCAAGTGGTATCGCGCCGACAAGTTGAGTGGGAAGGCAGTCAATGGCGACGCGAG
>JAZKEH010000592.1:0-5595 GCA_040387155.1 Pseudomonadota bacterium
TTAACGCAGGATTGCCAAAAGGCATGTTGTTGGTCGTTGCTGTGGTCACTTGCTGAAAAAGGGCGGAGAGATTTGCGAGAGGCACTTTCGATAACGCGCACTGATTCATCGGGTTGGCCAACAAACCGCTGCATAGTTCAACAATTGGTTGCAGTGAGAAATTGCCTTCAGCGCGTTGCTCAAAGGGAAGCAGATGCAAGAACTGCGTCAGGCGCTTCGCGTCGTTGACGGGATAATTGTCCCATAGCAGTGGCTTGCGGCGCAGGCGTGCTCCTACCTCAAGCAAATGGTCACGTGGATAGTCCTGAGAAATGACCTTGGGTCCCGTCCAGAAAATATCCACCGCCTTGGGCAGCGCTTGCCCAAGTTCATCCAGGTAGCGCTCGGGTTGTTTGCCGAAGTGCTTGATAAGCAGCGGATCATCGGAATAGTAGGTAGGGCACAGCATGAAATGTTTGGCATTGCTGTAGGTGCGTATGCATTCGAAGATCGCCAGTTGCGTGGCAGCAAGACCCGGTAGGTCGCCCAGCATGTCGTCGAACAGCACGGCGAGCAGCGGCGCTTCCAGTTGATTCAGCTGATCAAGTTTGCGTAGCAGCTTGTCGCGATTGCCGGCAGAAAAATCGCGATAGAGTTCAAACGGACTTAGCCCAACGCCGAATTCCACTCCGAGTGAACCGGCATAGGCAGCAAGCGATTTGAGCTCAGCAAAAATATCGGCTGGATAAGGCTCAAACCATTGCTTGCGTAAATGAACATCATTCTTCGGCGCGTACAGATAAGTAGTGAACTGCTGCTGCGCAAGAAAGAGGGCATGATCACGCCGCGCCTGCCAGCTCCACTGGCGGCCGAAGAAACCTTCGACCACTCCCAGCCTGAAGTGTCGCGCAGCGGTTGCCGTCATTTTTTGTGCTTGATCATCAGCTCTTTGACGCGACGCAGTGCTTCCTTGATGTTCTCCGTGCTGCTTGCATAGCTGAAACGAATGTAGCCTTCGCCGAGATGGCCGAAGCTGGTGCCGGCGACAGTGGCCACACCGGCTTCTTCCAGCAGCAACTCTTCGAGCTGTTTCGATTTCATGCCGGTACCCGTGATGTTGGGGAACGCATAGAACGCGCCCTTTGGGGTGATGCAGGAAAAGCCCGGCACGTCATTCAACAATTTCACAATCAACTGACGGCGTTCATCGAAAGTGCGCACCATCATGTCTACCGCATCTTGTGGGCCGTTCAATGCTTCAACACCGGCACGTTGCACGATCGCAGACGGGCAGGAATTGCTGTTGATCTGCAAACGTTCCGCATGATCAATGAGCGACGCTGGCCAGACGCCGTAACCGAGGCGCCAGCCGGTCATCGAGTACGTTTTGCTCCAGCCGTCCAGCAGAATCGTACGATCTCGGATCGATTCATATTCCATGAAGCTGACATGCTTCTCTCCGTCGTAGAGCAGTCGCGCATAGATTTCATCGGATAGCAGCGTGACGTGAGGGTGTTTCTCCAGCCCTTTCACGAAACGCTCGATGACATCACGCCCGAGTATGCCACCCGTCGGGTTGGCTGGTGTGTTTATGATTATGAGGCGCGTGTTCGGTGTGATCTGCGCCAGCACACGGTCAGGATCGAAGCCGAATCCGCTGGACTCCAGCAACTCAATCGGGACCGGCTTGGCGCCGCTGAACTTGATCATCGACTCGTAGATCGGAAAGCCGGGATTCGGATACATGATCTCGGCGCCGGGTTCACCAAACATCATGATGGCAAAGAACATGGTCGGCTTGCCGCCGGGCACGATCATGACGTTGTCCTTGTCGATCTTCACGCCACGGTACTTGAGAATGTCGTTGGCTACCGCTTCACGCAGTTCCGGCAGCCCTTTCGCTGGGGTATAGAAATGGAAACCGTCGTCGATCGCTTTCTTGCCTGCCTCGGTGATATTGGCGGGTGTGCGGAAGTCGGGTGAACCGATACCGAGGTTGACGATGCTACGTCCCTGGGCTTCCAGCGCCTTGGCTTTGGCGAGAATTTTGAATGCGGATTCTGTCCCCAGGCGGGACATGGCTTGTGCTAATTGCATGAATACCTCAGTGATGTAAAACGCAGAATTTCTACGGCCAAAAAGCTGCCTTGAAGTGCTGGCGAGTATACTGCGAATCCGGGATTTTGCGGTGCAGGATGCCTGAAATCAGATCGTCGTTGTTCGTGTCTTTATCTGTGTTGTCTTCTTCCACCATCACTGAGGTTAGCCATGCAAAATTTCATCAATACACACCCATTGAAATTGATTCCCCTTGCGCTCGCAGTTTCTGTATTGACTGCTTGCGGTGGCTCCGAGCAGACAGCTACGGACACGCAGGCACCCGCATCGGTAGCCCCGCCTGCTGCACCTCCTGCGGCTGCGGTTCCCCCAGCAACGGATTGCGCTGACACTTCTGGTCTCACCTACATTTGTGGTCCGCAAGGCGCGGAGGATTTGCTGAGTCTGGGCGGCACCGGCCGCATTCTCGCTTCGGGCATGAGCGGCCAGAACACTCCTGGTCACATGTATCTGGTTGATCCATCCACGATGGAATATGAAGAGTTGATTCACGGTTCAAATTTCAGCCAGGCGCCCGATACCGCAATGTTTCCCGGCTGTCCCGGCCCACTTAATCTGCAGAGCTTCTCGGTTCATGGTCTGAGCATCAGTGAAGTAATGCCTGGTGTGTTTTCGGTTTACACGACAAGTCATGGTGAGCGTGAAGCCATTGAAGTGTATGAGCTGAATGTAACCGGCGCTGCTCCTGCGGTGGCATGGAAAGGCTGTGTTGTGCTGCCTGCCAATACGTTTGCGAACAGCGTGGCGCGGCTTGCTGATGGCGGGTTCGTCACCACGAAGATGATGGATCCGACAGCCGGTTTTGCCTCGATTGCATCCGGTGGAATTACCGGCGTTGTTTATGAATGGCATCCGGGCGGTACTGTCACGGCGATTGAAGGTACTGAGCTGTCGGGCGCCAATGGCATTGCTGTCTCCGATGATGAGCGCTTCATTTACGTGGCGGCCTTCGGTACTCGCGAGATCGTCAAATTCGATCGCAGCACCATGCCGATCGGCAAGCAGACAGTAAGCATCGATATTGTGCCGGACAATATCCGCTGGGGCAGTGCCGGCAAATTGCTGACTGCCGGCGGTAATTACGTGTCGCCTGATGTATGTACAGGTCCGACTTGCGCAACCGGCTGGTCCATTCTGGAAGTTGATGCTGAAACACTGGCGGTGACCAAAATTGGTGGTGCCGACCAGAACGCTTCCATCCAGGGCGTGAGCTCGGCTCTGCAGGTAGGCAACAACCTGTGGGTGGGCAGTTTCAATGATGACCGGATTGGTTATCTGCCAAGGCAATAACCTGGCGCTGTGGCTTTTGCTGTCGTGTTCAGAAAAGGGCGCTAAAACCGCCCTTTTTTGCGTATTGGTATCTTGAACGTCGCAGAGGCTACATTTGCTCGGTATCCGGGCTATTGGCTTCAGTGTTTTTTTCGCACGCTGTTGATCAGTGCATTGGTCGATGCATCAAAGCTTGAGCAAGGCTCAGCGCTGGTCAGTGCTTTATATACACCTGTGCCAAGCACCTTGCCCAACTCAACACCCCACTGATCAAAAGCATTCATTTGCAGCAGCACGCTCTGTACGAATACCTTGTGCTCATAAAGTGCCGTCAAAGCGCCCAGCGTTGAAGGGGTCAGCTTCTGCATCAGTAGCGTATTGCTGGGTCTGTTGCCGGGACAGGCCTTGAAGGGAGCCAGCCAGCGCGCATCACTCTCCGGCTTTCCTTGTTGCAGAAGATCCTGTTGGGCTTGTTCGCGGGTTTTGCCCTCCATCAATGCCTGGCTCTGGGCAAAGCAGTTGGCCAGCAGGTGCAGATGAGATTCGCGATTACGGCTATCGCTTTCAACCGCTGCAATGAAATCTGCCGGAATCAGCCGAGTACCTTGATGGAGCAACTGATGGAATGAATGCTGACCATTGGTACCAGCACTGCCCCAGATAATGCCGCCGCTTTCGCAATGCAGCGATTCACCACTGCTATCGACGCTTTTGCCGAGGCTTTCCATGTCGAGTTGTTGCAGGAAGGCGGGCAACAAGTGCAGGTTTTGAATGTAGGGCAGCACAGCATGACTTTGTGCATCGAAACAGTGGTAGTACCAGTGTGTCAGCAAGCCGAGTATCACGGGCATGTTGCTGTCGGGAGCAGCGGTTCGGAAATGCTCGTCCATGGCATGCGCCCCTTGCAGCAACGCACGGAAATTTTCCATGCCCACTCCCAGCGCCACGCTGATGCCGATGGCTGACCACAGTGAATAACGACCACCTACCCAATCCCACATCGGGAAAATATTCTGCGACGCAATACCAAAGGCTGCTGCCTTCTCAACGTTGGAGCTCACCGCGACGAAATGCTTGCCCAGGTCAGACTCGGCAATGCCGCCATTAAGCGCCCACTGCCGCGCAGCATTCGCGTTTTGCATGGTCTCCAGAGTCGTGAATGTTTTAGAGGCAATGACAAACAAGGTAGTCGCAGTTTGCAGGCCCGCGAGAGTCTGTTCGAGATGGAGTGGATCGACATTGGAAACGAAATGGCACTTCATATCGCTGGCGTGATACGGCGTCAGCGCGGCATAGACCATGGCTGGCCCCAGATCCGAACCGCCGATGCCGATATTGACGACATCACGAATCGCTTGCCCGTCATGGCCGCGCCATGCACCTTGCTGGACAGCAGTAACGAAGCTGTCGATTTGCGCCAGTGCTGCATGTACTGCCTGTTCACGTTCGCCCTCTTTGACGGGTGAACGCAACAGCATGTGCAATGCGGGTCTGCCTTCCGTGTTGTTGACCTTGTCACCGCGGAATAACGCCGCAATGGCGCTTTGCAATCCCGCGCGAGTGGCCAGATTGAAGAGGGCACCCAGCACACTCTCCGTTACCAGGTTTTTCGAATAGTCCAGCGTCAGGCCGGCGGCAGTGAGGCTAAATCGACTTGCGCGCTGCGGGTCGCGTTCAAACAGTTGCAGCAAGGTCGAGTCGAGGGCGTCGCGGGCGGCCAACATCTGCTGCCATTCCGCAGTAAGGGGAAGGGAATCGGTATTACTCATGCACTGTTCCTGCGCAGAAAAATTGAGGAATCACAAGTTGTGATCTCATCAGCACAAAGCCAGCACAAACTGGGCCAGTGCTGAAAACACAGGCAGGAGTTTAACGTAAACATTGCCGGAGAGGGCCTGCGTTGGTACCATGCCGGCCGTTTTAATGCCGATATAGCTCAGCTGGTAGAGCAACTGACTTGTAATCAGTAGGTCCCGAGTTCGAATCCTGGTGTCGGCACCATTTCATGAAAAGGGTAGCGTAGCTACCTCCAGCACCCAAGCGCAGTCAGGGTGCAATTGCTTCGAACGCCGCAGGCGCTCAATAAAAAAGGGTCACTTTCGAGTGACCCTTTTTTTGTGGTTGGGTTTTATGGCCGGGGTTATGGCCAGCCATGCTCTCTCCCTGCTAAAGCTCAAGTCCCTTCTGTCCAGGCTGCCAGTTGCCCAGTTCCAACTGCGCCTTGCCAAT
>JAZKEH010000593.1:0-1470 GCA_040387155.1 Pseudomonadota bacterium
GATGGCCTGAGGGGTAGCGCCCCAGGGATGGGCTCGCAGCGGTCCAGGAAAGGTCTCCCGCCGGCTGCGATTACGCAGAACCAGGAGGGACCTTTCCCGACAAGGTGCTATTTACGAACGGTAAACCGGGAAAGCTCAGCCTGCGGCTGCGGCCAGAGGGGATCCAGCTCGGAAGCCTTTTTGTAATCGTAGTAGGCCTCACGCACATGCCCCAGCTCCTCATGGGCAAGCCCGCGATTGTAATAAACCTTGGGCGCTTCAATGATGAGATCGCCATGCGTCAATGCCTGGTCAAAAGCTGCAATGCTGTCCTGCCACTGCTTCATCGCAATGAAGGTATAGCCACGATTGATGTAGGCCGGCACCAGCTTGTCGTTGGTCTTTATCGCAGCATCGAAGTCAGCCAGTGCGTTGGCATAGTTGGCTTCGTCGAACCACAGCACGCCACGATTGTTGTAGCTGGCCGCTTTTTGCTCGGGGGACGACTCCCCGCTTTCGATAGCCTTGGTGCATATCTCGATTGACGGCACACCCAGACGCGAACCGGTGAGTTCAACATGTTCGACGTCGCCAACATTGACGGCAACACCTGAGCATATCTCTGAATAGCCTCCATCAAAAAAGGTCACGTTTTCGGCCCTGGCGCCACTGGCGAGTACGATACCCAAACCCAGTACTGCAGGTAACTTGTTGAGAAATATGTGATTCATGACATGCCTCCATTTTTTGCCGGCGTACTGGCCGGATTGCAGATAAAGACCGAACCGGACCCCTTCCAATTACAGCCCATTTGCGTCACTTGCAAATGCCGTGGCGTTGACCGTTATAGAACGCTGATTTTTTATCCAGTGATGCCGCCGCAGACCTCAATTGTCGCACCAGGTTGTGACGCTGTTCACTCTTTTGTAACGAAATCGTCTCATTTCCGTCATCCGGGGAATAACCCGCCGGGCCAGCTCGTCATCGGAGCGCAAACACCCCGAAAACCCAAATGGAGATTACGACGATGAAAAAGCAATTTTCACCCAAACTGATGACGATGGCTTGCACCTTGTTGCTCGTTGGCTCGATCGCACAGGCACAAACTGACGCTACGGCGACCAACAGCGCATCCGCTGCAGCCAGCGCCAACGAGAGTGCTTCGGCACAGGCCAATGTGTCCAGCGGGGCCACCAACAACCTCTCTACTGAACTTGGAAACAAGGACGACACCTCGGTTTCGACCGGGCAGGAAGCTGGCACCGCAACAGAAGCCGACACGGACAAGGATGATGAAGTCGAGCTTGCCGGCGACCTGAGTAACGACACCTCGGCGGAAGCCGGGGAAACTGCAACCGCCACTGGTGAATCAGTGGCCGCTGGCGCTGCTGATGCCAAAGCCACTGGTGAAGCGACTGCAACTGCGGCGAAGGCCACAGGTGCAGCTACCGCCGCCACTGCCAAGGCCAATGGTGAAGCCACGGCAGCTGC
>JAZKEH010000593.1:1480-5034 GCA_040387155.1 Pseudomonadota bacterium
CCAGCAGACACTTGGCCGCACGGTAACACGTGCCCAGGCTACTGCTGGCGCCACCGAAGCTGAAGCGGAAACCCGCGTCAACCAGGGTCTGCGCCTGGGCTCTGCCCTGCGCGAAGAGACCACCGGCGACGTACGCGATGTGGGTCGCCATGTAGGCCAGCAGGTGCGCGACACGGTTGATGTCGATGTTGACGCCGCTGTTGCTGGCGAAGTCAGCGCCGCAGTACGCAACACGGTTGATTCCGGCATTCGCAACGATGTAGCCGGCGACATTGGCCAGAGCGTCAGCAGTGAAGTCCGCAACAACTTCGGCAGCGACATCCGCAGCCGCATGAACGAACAGGTTACCGGCGATGTAATGGAACAGACTCGCGGCAACTTTGGTTCATCGATCGGTCACGACATCAGCAGTGACATCGGCAGCTCCGTGCGCGAAAGCGCCCGCGGTGGCCTGGGTCTGGGCCTGTAAGCAAGGCCCCGACAGGAACACGGAAGTTCCTTTATAGTGCCGGCGCCAAAAGCGCCGGCACAAACCCTTAAAAGAGCCAGGAATTTCCCTTTGCGTGATTTTCCTCACGTTATTCAACCCATAATTCCGTAGAGCATTACCCTACATTTGAAACAATCTGAAACAAGGAGACCCATCATGAAAACACTTCAACAACGCGCAGCCCTGGCCTTGGCCACCAGCATGCTGGTCCTGACCGCATGCAAGCCTGCCGAACCGACGGCCGCTGATGCTGCTGCCGTTCCCGCTGCGCCGGCTGCTGTTGCAGTCGAGCCCACGCCTGTGAAGAAAGCCATTGAAGTGGTTCCTGTGTGCAATACCTGCGGCACCGTACGCTCGATCACGCCAGTGGCTGTACAAGGCACCGGCACGGGACTTGGCGCCGTCATTGGTGGCATCGCCGGCGGCCTGGCCGGCAACCAGATTGGTGGCGGCAGTGGCAAGAAAATTGCGACAGTAGCAGGTGTTGTGGGTGGCGCTGTTGCCGGCAATGCGATTGAGAAGAATCGCAATGCGTCGCAGGTCTATGACATTACCGTTGCCCTCGAAAATGGCAGCACCACGACGATTACTGTGCCTGATGCCAGCGGCATCGCTGTCGGCTCCAAAGTCTCGGTTGAGAACGGCAACATCAGCCTGCGTTAAGCGCGCTGATCGTTCCCGCAATCACAACGTCCAGGACAAGGAAGAGGAGAATCCGATGACGCGCCCGAGAACATGGCTGCCAACGCCGGGGGCTTCGTTGCCCCAGCGTTTTCGCCTGAAAACCCGTTACATTCTTTTGCAGGCCGGTCTGTTGGGGGTGGCACTGACAGCGTCAGCCGCCGATGCCCAACGTACCGCTGAGCAGACCGCAATCCAGAACCCTCCACCCCCTACTGCAACCACCACACAGCAGGCAGATGAAACGCTCAGCGTGTCTGGCAACGTGGCCATGGGGGCGGAATACAACAGCAACCTCAGCGTGACAGAACTTGAAAGTTCATCGGGCCAGTCCGACATGGCCGGTACTGTTGATGCGAACGCCAACGTCAGCTGGCAGCCGAACGAGCGCCTCGCTGCCGAAGGTGGTTACAGTTATTCCGCCAGTCGCTACCAGGACATCGATACCTATGATCTGGATCTGCATCTGTTGTTTGCCGATCTTAGCTACGACTTCACCGCACTGACACTCGGTACCAACTACTACTTTGCGGATGCCGATCTTGGCAGTGACAGTTTTCTTGCACTGAACCAGTACTCACTCTATGCCGGCAAATTGTTTGGCGAACAGTGGTATCTGCGCGGCGCGCTGAATTTCACTGACAAGGACTTTGATACGTTCAACGGCCGCGATGCCGACAACGAAGGTTACAGCGTTGAGTTGTATCGTTTCTTCAATGATGGTCGCACCAGTGTCTCGGGCGGCTACACCTACGAAGAAGAAGACACGCGCGATCTCGCCTTTCTGTACGCGGCCGATACGCTACGGTTACGCCTGAACCATCGTTTCAGCGTGGCCTCACGCGATGCACGTTTCCAACTGGGTTATCGCTTCCAGGACAGGGAATATGACTACATCACGCCGAGCATTGGTGTACCGCGTGACGACAGCCTGCAGGTAGTCGATGCCAGACTGGAAATGGATGTCGCGAAGAACCTTGCAGTGATAGGCCGTGTTGAACACGGCAACCATGAATCACGACTGCCCAGTGCTGACTTCAACGACAACAGGATGTCGTTGGCACTGCGGTTGTCGTTTTAGGAAGTCTTCAGCTTCGGCTGTAGAGAGCCTCTATGGAAGGCGGCGAACTGGATGTTCACGGACGGCAAGGGCCTGTTCAAGGATGCAGCAGGCCCTTGCCAAATACCGTATCCCGGCCGGGATCACCGAGATCCCGCAAGCGTAAATCGAGCGCTGCGATAGCCTCGTCCACGTCGGCATGTGCAGCCAATTCACACGCAAGAAAAGCGGCGATCACCGGTGCAGCAATCGAGGTGCCGGACTCAGGCCCGAAACTCCCATCGCCACGCGCTGTCGGCACTTCGACACCAAGCGCCGCATAATCAATCTGTGGTCCCTGGTTGGACCAGCGGTAAATGCCGGCATTGCGCTCTACTGCCGTGACACCAATGACTTCTGCATATGCTGCCGGATAACGCACAGGACCATGCGGTCCCTCATTGCCTACAGCCGCAACAATCACTTTGCCTTGTGTACTGGCAGCCAGTACTGCTTGCGCCAACAAACGATTCGGCGGCCCGGCAAGACTCATGTTGATGACATGTACCTCTTCTTCACTGACGAGCCAATCAAGCGCGGCGAGGATGCGCATGACTGTCGCTCCCTGTTGTGCGGCTTCATTGGCGTGAAAAACAGCGGCGCTGTACAGCGTGGCCGCGGGCAACAGCGGCTGCAACGAGGCGTCATCCGTGGCATCGCCCTGCTGACCAATGAGCACGGCAGCAACAGCAGTGCCATGACTGGCGGGCTGCACCAGGTTGCCATCGACAAAGGACCGGCTGTGGATACGAATGTCTGCAACTTCTGCAAAGGCGGGATGTTTGATGTCGATGGCAGAATCAATCACGCCAACAGCCACCGGCTCACTGCAAACAGCGGGCATTGGCAACGACAACAACGCAGACTGCGCGGCACCGCTATCGACCTCCTTTGTGTTTTGCACCAGATAGACATGGTTGCGATCAATCAGATCACGCAGATCGGCGGGCACCAGATCAAGAATGGCATCGTCGGCGTCAAGATCGGGCGGCACTGTGAAAGTCAGCATTTCACCGCCCGTCAGTTCGAAGGTCTGGCTGTCGGTCAGAAAATCCATCAGGTCGCCGGCTTCGGCTTCCAGTTGCTGCCGTTGTTCGGCATCGACCAGCATGACCCATTCAAACTCGATGGCTTGCGCGCCGGTATCGAGGGTGATTTCAACGAAAGCAGTATTGCCGGTTTGATCGACTACGTTTTGACGGGTGCCTGCTGCAAGCGGCGCAACAGCGTCGTCCGCCGTGGCCGCAAGGACCCCGCTGGTGTCGGCTGGAGCAACGGGAGGAA
>JAZKEH010000594.1:0-1079 GCA_040387155.1 Pseudomonadota bacterium
CGAGACAGGCTTTATCGCAGTCGACTGTTTGCGCGTGGGTGGTGAGGCAGAACACGGCGGTGAGTGGTAGCAGGGTAGTGAGGGTTGTGCGCAGCATGGGGCAGGCTCCTTCTTGTTGGTTTGGGTTGAGCCTAGCTTGGAGCGGGTGCGGAGAAAAGCACAACGTTAAAGTGGTAGCGGTAAGTGCACTACAACAAGGGCGGTCAGGTATAGACCAAGCCCGAAGGCGACGTGGTTCATCAGGCTGCGCAGGCGCGCGGCTTTGGGGTTGGGCGTTTTGGAGGCGGCGATGCCAGCGCCCATGCCGGGTTGCATGATGAAGAAGGGCGCTACCAGCATCGCTATACCCACTCCCAAGGCCAGAACGGGCGTGGGCGAACGCAACCAGCTGGTGCCACCAATGGCGACCAGCACGGCGGCGTAGGCAATGCCGGTGAAGTAATGCGCAGCCCAACCAATGACGGACTCGCCTGGTACCGGCGTTGCCTTCGCGATACTCGCGTGACGGAATTGTCCCTGCGGAAAGTGACCAATCCAGCGGCCGACCATGGCCCAGTCCGACATCGGAATGCCGAACAGGCGCTTGGCTGTGAGGGCGACGATGTCCATGACGGCGGTGGCGCCGATGCCGATCAGGACGATGCGGACTATCAGTTCAAGCATGTTATTCATGTTGTTGTCTTTTTTTCTGTTTGTTGTCACGACATCAGCTTGCGTGCTGCGTTGTTGGTTGGCTTTGCCGACGACGTGGCATATCCTCGGCCCACTATAACTAAAAAAACGGGGGCACCATGGTCGATTTTACCAAGGGGGGACCGGCGGCTGGCTTCTTTGCTCCGCTGCGTTACGAGGCCGACATCTACGACTGCGAAGTTGAGGGTGTGATTCCGAAGGAGCTTGATGGCGCCTTCTACAGAGTGGGAGGCGAATACTTCTATCCGCCCAGTCGCGAAGACGATGCGCCGTTTTCGACCGATGGCTTTATCAGCAGTTTCCGCATTCGCAATGGTGTGGTCGATTTCAAGGCGCGCTGGATCAAGACGCCGCGCTTCCTCAACAACCTCGCTGCCCGCAAACAA
>JAZKEH010000594.1:1089-4517 GCA_040387155.1 Pseudomonadota bacterium
TTCACAGCCGATCCGGCCATGCAATATGCCGACAAGCCGTACCAGGGCACTGTGATGAACACGGCGCCAATTGCGCATCACGGCAAGTTGTATGCGTTGAAGGAAGATGCGCATCCGTTCGAGATAGATCCGAATACGCTGGAAACGCTGGGGCCGTGGAATTTTGGCGGTGACTACAAGGCGCAGACGTTTACGGCGCATCCGAAGGTCGATCCCGTTACCGGTGACATGATTTGCTATGGCTATGAAGCGACTGGCCTGTGCACGGATGATCTGTGGATTTACAACGTGTCGCCGCAGGGGGCGGTGACGAAGGAATGGCGCGTGAAAGTGCCTTACGTGAGCACGCTGCACGACATGGTGCTGACGCAGAAGTACATGATCTTCCCGGTCTATGGCTATGTGACGAACATGGAGCGCCTGCGCGAAGGCCATCTGCATTGGGCGTGGGACAAGAACATGCCGACGATGTGGGGCTTTGTGCCGCGTGATGGCGATGCCAGCGACGTGCGCTGGTTCAAGGGGCCCGCCAGTGTGGTGATGCACACGATCAATGCGTTTGATGATGGCGACAAGGTTGTCGTTGATGCGCCGATCAGCGACGGCAATCCGTTTCCGTTCTTCCCGCAAATTGATGGCTCGCCGTGGTCGCCGCCGTTGGCGCGCCACACGATACGCCGGCTGACGTTTGATATGGCGTCGACTGGCGACACATACGAAGAAAAGATTCTTGATCAGCAGGACGTGGTTGATCTGGCGCGGATGGATGATCGGTTTTTGTCGCTGCCGTACAAGTATGTGTATTCGATGATGTCGGATACCACCAAGCCGTACGATGTGGCGCGGGCCGGGCCCAATCGTGCGGTGAACAGCTATTTCCGTTATGACCTCACCAATGGTGAGTGGCGGAAATACTTTGTGGGTGATGTGCATAACCTGCAGGAAATGAGTTTTATTCCCCGTAGCGCGACGGCGCCGGAAGGGGATGGCTGGTTGATTGGGACTGCCAGTAACTACGCGGAGATGCGGACGGAGCTGGTTATTGTGAATGCAGAGACGATGGTGGAGGAGGCCCGCGTTATTCTGCCGTTCCGCATGACGCCGCAGGTGCATGCGCGGTGGTATAGCAGTGCGGAGTTGCCTTTGAGCTCAGAGCCGATGCCGGCTTATAAGGGTAGGGTTCAATCATGAAATTGAATCGGCGCAAGTTTCTGGGTGGGGTGACGCTGGCAGCGGGTACTGCGCAGTTGCCGTCTGTGTTGCTGGCAGCGCCGTTGGCCAGTGCTGCCGTGTCATCGGCATCGCAACGCGCAGTATTCCAGCAACAGCTCTACGCTGATTACAGCGGCGCCGGGGAGGTTTACACCAAGCCAGCCGCCGTGCGCAGTACGCAAGACTATGTTGCCTCACTTAGCCACGAAGAATTTCTGCGGCGCCATTGGTTCCGCTGAAGCAGTCGATCCAAAACCAACAATAACAACCAAGGAGACCCACAATGAAAACAATCTGGTCTGGCCTGCTCGCTGTTGTATCCCTGCTCGTTACACCGCTTGCCTTGGCCGGTTATGCCGATGACCGCGCCGAGATCGAGAACATCTCCAACAAGTACATGGTGGCTGTCGACTCCGGCGACATTGATCTTGTGATGTCCACCTGGGCCGATGACGGTGTATTGGAGTGGGTATTCGGTGTCGAACATGGCAAGGATGAAATCTTCAAAGCCATGTCCGGCTTTGGCGGTGCTCGCTACGAAGCAATCCCGGAAGGCGCAACCTCACGACCACGCACGCGTCACCAGATCATCAATCACGTAATTGATGTAGAAGGCGATACCGCGACCACAACCGCCTACTGGTTCGCCTTCACCAACCGCACACCACAAGGCGACGTGCAGTTGCTGTACTTCGGCCACTACGAAGACATCCTGCAACGTCGCGATGGCAAGTGGTTGTTCACCTCACGCAAGGTCTACAACGAATCGCGTGACAACAAGAAGCTGTGGTACCCCGAGCTGGGCGAGATCGATCCCCGTACCCGCAAACCCCCAACACCGTAAGATTTACTTCAACTGCTCCGCCGCCTGCGCCAGGCTGATATAGCCTGGCGTTTGCGCGACCCGCTGCAGCCAGCGCTGGATGGCGGGGTAGTCGGCAAGGCTGATGTTTCCTTCATCGGCAACATGCGTGTAGGCGTATAGCGAAATATCGGCATTGGTGAGGTTGTGGCCGACGAAGTAATCATGTTTCGCCAAGTGCTGGTCCATTACCGCCAACGCCTTCTTCGCACCTTGCTGCTTCGTTGCGAGTTCCTGCTGACGTTCCGCCGGCGAGCCCTGGTAATGCACAATGAAGCGCGCCACCGCCACGGTGGGCTCGTGGTCGTACTGCTCGAAGAACTGCCATTGCATGACCTGCGCGCGCAGCCACGGATCGTGAGGGAAGTAGTGGGTACCTTCGGCGAGAAAATTCAGGATGGCATTGGATTCTGCCAGCGTGCGACCGTCCGGCATTTCCAGCAGAGGCACTTTGCCGTTGGGGTTCTTGGCGAGATAGTCAGGCGTGCGCGTCTGCTTCTGCATGATGTCCATGTGGTGCCAGCGATGTGGCAGGCCGAGCAAGGTCAGCAGCAGTTTGATTTTGTAGCAGTTGCCGGACTGGATGTCGCCGTAGACGGTATACATGAGGTCTCCTTGTTGGATGTGCCCTTTATTATGGAAGGCAGCGGAGACCGGGGTCCAGTGGTTGCTAGATATCCGCCCACTTGCGCAGCAGGTTGTGATAACTCGACGTAAGGCCCAACACAGCCGGGTGTTTGTCGCCGAGTTCCGCGCGCGTCAGCGTAATGCTGCGATCAAGCCGGTAGAGCAGTTCGCGATCGCCGTCGTCGCGCACCATCGACTGCGTCCAGAAGAACGAAGCCCAGCGGCTGCCGCGGGTGATGGGCTCGACGCGATGCAGACTGTCGGAGGGATACAGCACCAGATCGCCGGCAGCAAACTTCACGCGTTGTTCGCCATAGGTATCTTCAATCACCAGTTCACCGCCGTCGTATTCGTCGGGTTCGCTGAGAAACAACGTCGATGAAACATCGGTGCGCATGCGTTGGCGTGCCAATGTGATATAGCGCACGGCGTTGTCGACATGGCTGTCGAACTTCATGCCGGCGTCGTAGCGGTTGAACAGCGGTGGAAATACGCGCAAAGGTTGCGCTGCCGAGTTGAACATATCGTTGCGGCCAAGTGCGCGCAGAATTATTTCACCCAGTTCACGCGCCGCTGGTGCTTCTTCAGGCACCTGCAGGTTGTACTTTGCCTGTGCGGCCTGCACACCAGAGGTGACATTGCCATCCACCCACGTCGTAGCCGCCAGCACTTCGCGGCATTGACGTACTTCAGCTTTGCTGAGGACCGCAGGAATTTTTACCAGCAT
>JAZKEH010000595.1:0-2950 GCA_040387155.1 Pseudomonadota bacterium
CGCGGGTCGAGCTTGGCATCGGGCACTTCCAGGATTTCCCGGTGCAGAATGGCGTGTGAGCAGAACGCCAGGTCGCGCTCGGTTTCACAAATGTCGATGCCACACTTGGCTTTGAACCACTGGCGGTTCACGTCCATCAGCGAAATCAGCGCAATCGCGCAGCCGCTGATGCCGGCGGCAATGGCCGTCAGATTGTCATAGGGTGGCTCGGGATCGGTGTCGAGTATCTGCAGCCGATGCAGTGCCAGCAGGCGGGCGCCTTCATTGGCCGGCAGCGGTGCGGGAATCATGGAAGGGACTTCAGACATCAGTACTGCTCAGCAGGGTGGATTCAGGGAATTAATCGGGAAGATTACCGGTATCTTATTGATTCTTAGTGTAATACAAAGACCCCCGCGCTGGCGCTATGCCAGAATGATCCTGACTGCACCCGCTGCCCACGGTGCGATCAACCACATGGACTGGAGACTCCCGGTGCAGGCAACCACGGACAAAAAAGCACTGCTGCTGCACGAGCAGGTCACCATGCTTTTCAACGCCGTGCCCTATAGCACCGTTGCAACTGTTGCCGGCTGTCTTGTTGCCCTGATTGTCTACGAGGGCATCGTGTCCCCGTTCCGTCTCTACGGCTGGATTACCTTGCTGCTGCTGACCAGCATGGCCCGCCTGCTGCACTACCGCCGCTTCAAAAAGCTGGCACCGCTCCCCGAAGCCATTGGGCCCTGGTACCACCATTTCCGCATCGGCAGCCTGCTGTTGGCCGGCGTGGTCGGCAGCGCCGGCTTCCTGCTGTTCGTCTACGAAGACAGCACCTTCCAGATGGTGCTGTCGCTGATGCTGGTCTGCATTGCCTCCTTCGCCATTACCACCATGTCGCCCAGCGCTGAACTGGTCGTCACCTTCCTGCTGCTGTTGCTGTGCCCGCTTACCGGTTCGCTGTTCCTGACCCATGCCGGTTCCGACACCTCGGCCATCTGGATGATGCCGGTGACGCTGGTCATGCTTTGCATAAGCGGCTATCGCATCAGCCGCAATATCGAGCGCAACATCGTTTTGACCATTGAAGCCCACCAGCGCGAACACGACCTGCAGCACTTTCAGCAACGTTTCGCGTTGTATTTCCAGGAAACCCCGCTGGCCGTGCTGGAGTGGAATCGGGAGGGTGTGGTGGAGCAATGGAACCCGGCCGCCGAGCAGATGTTCGGTTACACCCGGCCCGAAGCCGAAGGCGAACGCTTGACGCCCCTGTTGGCGTCCAACCGCTCCTTCGACCAGGTCAGCGGTTTGTGGAATGCGATGAGGGCCAACGGCGGCAGCCTGCAGCTGATCCTCGAAAACCGCCGCAAGGATGGCCAACTGTTGCAGTGCGAATGGTTCAACACGCCGCTGATCAATACCGACGGCAAGGTAATGGGCGTCATCTCGCTGGTGCAGGATGTGACGAAACGGCTGGAAAATGAACGCATCAAGCAGGAATTCGTCTCCATCGTCAGCCATGAGCTACGCACACCGGTCACGTCGATCAAGGGCAGCCTGGCATTGCTGACCAGCGGCATCATGGCTGACGAGCCGGAAAAGAGTCAGGAAATGCTCGAGATCGCCCTGCAGAACACCAACCGCCTGCACTTGCTGATCAACGATATCCTCGACGTCGACAAGCTCGAATCCGGCCAGATGGATTACCGCTTCGTCACCACGGACCTGGTCAAACTCGTGAAACAGGTAGCAGCTGCCAATGAAGGCTTCGCGTTACAATCCCACGTGAAGCTGACGTGCGGCGATCTGCCGGACACGTGCATGGTCAGGATTGACCCCGACCGCATCTTCCAGGTCATCACCAACATCCTTGCCAACGCCATCAAGTTTTCAGCGGCTGGCACCGAGGCTGCCCTGTTGCTGACGATGGGTGAGAGCTATGTACAGGTAGGCGTGCGCAATTTTGGTGAAGTCATTCCAGAAGCGGACCGTGCCCGCCTCTTTACGAAGTTTTTTCAACGCGATTCGTCAGCGACCCGCGCCAAGGGAGGCACCGGTCTTGGTCTTTATATTTGCCAGAAAATTCTCGCTCAGCACCAAAGCCAGCTGGATTTCGTCTCGTCAGCCGAGGAGGGCACGGTGTTTTTCTTCCGCCTGCCCTTGCCTACCCGATGAAGCTGCTGTTTGATGCACCATGCTTGAGGAATTGAAAGAACAATACCGCCTGTCCCTGCCGGACAAAATAAGCGCCATAAAACTGTTGTTACAGGACCTGCGCGAAGGCAAGGAAGGCGCCACCGAAAAGCTGAGGCTGATTGCACACACGCTGCACGGCTCCGGCACTACGTTCGGCTATCCGGAAATCAGTATTGCGGCCAAACAGGTCGAGCATGCCGACGAAGACCAACTGTTAAAACAGCTTATCCACTTGATCCGCGTACTGGTGGACGCCTCCAGCAGCCAGGCCGCCGCCGCCAAACCCAGCATCCTCATTATCGACGACGACGCCGACATCACCCGATTACTGGCTGCCTTGCTAGGGCAGAAGTGCCCCGATCACCAGGTGCTGATCGCCTCCAGCGCCGCGGAAGCAGAACCGCTGCTGGCCGGCATGCATGCGCTGATCGTGCTGGATCTGGTAATGCCCGACTGCGACGGCCGCATCATCCTGCGCCGGTTGAAGGAAGCCAGCCATCACAACCCCAGCGTGTTCGTGTTGTCCGGTGTCGACAAAGCCTCCATTCGCGATGAATGCATGGCGCTCGGCGCCAAGAAATTCATTGCCAAGCCCTTCAACCCCGCCACCATTGCCGAGGCTATTGCAGCCGAACTGCTGGCCCCGGAACCGGCGCCGATTACGGCGACTGATGCCAACCTGCGGGCACCTGCCGCACCGCCACCACCACCTGCGACCAACCGCGCCAAAGCAGCAAACACAATTCTGGTAGCAGAAGATGACGAGCTGCTGGCCAAT
>JAZKEH010000595.1:2960-5019 GCA_040387155.1 Pseudomonadota bacterium
CTGCTGGCACCGGAACCGGCGCCGATCGCGGTGACCGAAGCCAACCTGCCGGTGTCACCCGCCACACCAGCGCCACCACCGCCTGCGACCAACCGGCCCAAAGCCGTCAACACCATCCTGGTAGCAGAAGATGACGAACTGCTGGCCAATGTCATCAAGCATCGTCTTGGGCGCGAAGGCTTCACCGTCAAGCATGTCACCGATGGTGCCGCTGCGCTGGCAGCACTCGACCAGCAGGATTTCTCGCTGGTGCTGCTCGACGTGAAAATGCCGATGATGGATGGCTTTGAGGTACTGACCAAGGTTCGCCTCAACCCGGAACGGGCCAACATGCCCATCATCATGCTGACTGCCATGGGCAGCGAGAAAGATGTGGTGCGCGGCTACGACCTTGGCGCCAACGACTATGTCCTGAAGCCCTTCTCTCCGACAGAGCTGTTGGCCAAGGTCAAACGCCTGCTGAAGCTGGGGTAGGCCGCGGATGAAAGATCCGGTCAGAACCCTGCTGGAACAATACGGCGCCTTCGACCCCCAGTCGCAGTCGCACTGGGTGTTGCTGATCCTCACCGACAGCATCCTCCTCCTGCTGCTGCTGACGATGTTGTTTGCGCTGTTCGCCATCGTGTTGCGCCTGCAATACAACCGGCATCAGCGTTACTGGGCCACGCTGCACCGCAAATGGGACACTGACGTACTCGACGTCCTGAGCGGCGACCAGAACCCCAACGATTTCCGCATGCTGGTCGAACGCGGCCAGGAACTCGACTTCGTCCGCTTTCTGGCGCCCTACGCCTACCGGCTGCGTGGCAGCGACCTTGCCATCCTCGCGCAGCTCGCCCAGAAATATCTGCCGTTCGTCGTCCCGAAGCTGGAACACAAGAGTCCTGGCGTGCGCGTATGGGCCACCAACGTGCTCAGTCTGTTCGGCATGCCCGCGCAGGAAGAGACCATTGCCCGCATGTTGTCCGACAAATCACCCGCCGTTGCCATGTTTGCCGCCAGCACCTTGCTGTCGCATCAACGCCTCCAGTTCATCGATCCCATCCTCAACCAGTTCCATCGTTTTGAAAAATGGAATATCAGCGCACTGGCCAACCTGCTCGTCAGCATAGGACCGAGCGCGGTGCCCATGCTTGAGCAGGTCTATCTTGATACCAGCCGACCGGTGCGCACTCGCGTTGTTGTCGCCGAAGCCCTGTCACGCTGCAATGCCTACTCGGCCGTCAATGCCGCGCTGCTGGTGCTGGGCAGCGAAGATGATCAGGATATCCTGATTGCCACGCTGCGCCTGATCGGCAACATCTGCCAGGGCCGCCATCTGGAATCAGTAAAAGCCCTGTGCAGTTCGCGCGTTGATGTGCTGCGCATCAATGCCATGCGCACGTTGCGGCAAATCGGTATGCAGGAAGATCTGCCAGTGTTTCTGGCCGCGATGAACGACAGCAACCCGTGGGTCGTACGCCACGCAGCGCTTGCGCTGTGCGATCTGGGCGGCCGCGCCAGCCTGCAGGCCATCGCCGACGACGAGCAGCACACGCGCTCGGCGCTGGCGCGGCAAATTCTGGCGGAAACCAAATGACTGCCTTCAGGCTCTACGCCTCCATGCACGCCGCAACGGGAAGCCACTACGCATGGTGCTGATCAATATCATGGCCTATCTGTGCATAGGCTACTTTGTGTTGCTGAACGCGGTGTATTTCATCACCAGCGTGCTGGCCTTTATCCGACTGCGCAATTACTCGACCCAACTGGATGCCTATCCCGATTCGATGTTGTTGAACTCAGGCTTTCTGCCACCAATCACCATCATCGCACCGGCCTACAACGAAGAGGCCACGTGTGTGGAGTCGACCCATTCCCTACTGGCGCTTGAGTATCCGGAGTACGAAGTACTGGTCATCAACGATGGCTCGAAGGATGCCACCTTTGCGCGCATGGTCGAATCCTTCGACATGAAACCAGCGCCGCGCATGAACAGTTCCAGCATTCCCACCGCCAACGTCCGCGGCATCTACCAGAGCAGCCGCGTGCCGAACCTGTGGCTGATCGACAAGGAGAA
>JAZKEH010000596.1:0-16375 GCA_040387155.1 Pseudomonadota bacterium
AGAGAGTGAAGATCTCGGTCGTATTCTTGCCTACATGAATGACTATCTCGGCCTGATTGCGCTGATCGCGCTGTTCCTGGCCGGTGTTGGCGCCGCCTACCTGTTCCGCAGCTTCTTCACCAGCCGCTTCAAGGACATGGCGATCCTGATGTGTCTCGGCGGCACGCCGAAGCAGGCCTATGAGATGACACTGATCCAGATCGTGTTACTTGGTCTGTTCAGCGCCGTCATTGCCAGCATCGTGGCGTACTTCTCACTGCCCCTGCTGCCACTGTTGTTTGAAAGCTTCCTGCCGCGCGGTTTCCAGAACTCGATGGAAATCAGCTCGATGGTATTGGCGCTGTTCATGGGCACCGTTGGCAGCATCATCTGCTGCCTGCCCATCCTGTCGAAAATCTACGACCTGAATCCGATTGGCCTGTTCCATGAGAAGGTGCAACCGAGCCCGGTGACGAAGCACATGCAACGCTACGCTGCCAGCTACATGCCGGTACTGCTGGTGTTCTGGGGCCTGGCCATGTGGCAGGCACGCTCGATCCTGATCGGCACTGTCTTCATCGTCGGCTTCCTGACGGCGATCACGCTGATCGGCAGTGTGGCGTGGACGATATTGCGACTTTGTGGCCATTTTTCCGGGGTGAAAACGGTTACCCGCAAATTGGCGCTGCGCAATCTAGATCGCAATCGCATCGGCGCATTGTCGTGTTTTCTTGCCATTGGTCTTGGCTCGCTGCTGATCAATCTGATCCCGCAAATCCAGAAAGGCCTGCAGGAAGAAATCACGCAGCCGGATGATTTCGCGATGCCGGATTTCTTCATGTTCGACATCCAGCCGGAACAGATTGATGCGCTGCAGGCCATGCTCGGTGAACGCGGTTATGCGCTGTCGTTCCGCTCGCCACAGGTGTCGGCGCGGCTTGATGCCGTCAACGACGTTGTCATCGACGAAGTGGAAGAAACGCCGGACGAACAGCTGATGCGTCGTCGCGTCTACAACCTCACCTACCAGGACAAGCTGAAGGATTCCGAAACCCTGATCGATGGCGAGATGTGGACCGGTCCGTGGACCTTCGATTCGACTGAGCTGCCCGGCATTTCGCTGGAAGAGAATTTTGCCGAGCGCATGGGCTTCAAAATTGGCGACACGCTGACCTTCGACGTGCAGAGCGTACCGGTACAAGGCCGCGTTACCAGCACCCGCAAGATTGACTGGAACAGCTTCCAGCCGAATTTCTTCCTCGCCTTCCAGCCCGGCGTGCTCGATCTGGCGCCACACACCATCGTTGCTGCCATCAGTCAGGTGAGCGAAGCCGACCGCCTGTCCATCCAGAACAGCATCGTCACGGCGTTTCCGAACGTATCAGTCATCAATGTGCAGCAAATCGTCGCGCGGGTGCTCGACATCACCAACCAGATCAGCTGGGCCATCAGGGTGATGGCGTATCTGTCCATCCTGGCCGGCCTGGTGGTGCTGTTCTCGATTGCCCGTTACGAGGTGAAGTCACGTTTCTGGGAGATAAACCTGCTGAAAATCCTCGGCGCGAGTTTCGGCGACGTAAAATCCATCGTGCAACTGGAGTTCGGCATCCTTGGTTTCTTTGCGGCATTCACCGGAGTTGGCCTGAGCCTTGCCATGTCGTACAGCATCTCGTATTTTGTGTTCGACTCACTCTGGCGTTTCGACGCTGTTTTGACGGGTTTCAGCATCGTTGCAATCACTGCCCTGAGCATGTTGACTGCCTTGGTCGCAACCCTTTCCGTCCTAAGGCAAAAACCCCTCGAACTGCTGCGCTCAGCATGAGGCTTTTCAGTATTCTGAATTGAGGGTTTTCCTGACTCCCGTACCACGAGGGTGCTCTGTACTCTCCTCCTCATGATTTTCCCACCGTCCCCTGCTCTTCAGGTGTTAAGGGTCGGCTGCAGATAGACCCGGGAAAAGCTGCCAGGCAACTGGCTCCACCCAAACACATGAGGGGTTCCCGCAGGGGGGCCGAAGGGGCGAAGCTTGATTACCAACATTGCAAATCATCAGAACTTCCAGCAGCACAGGACGCCGCCCTTCTCGCCTGCCGAAGCCGCCTCTGCGCCTGGTCTCAGCAAAGAGCTGAGCAAGCAATCGAGCGATCAACCCGCCGTTGCTGTTGCCCCGGGCTGGCACGTGCTGTGGACCCGCAGCAATTTCGAACGCCTCGTTTACGATCAACTCTCCCAGAAAGGCTACGAAGTCTTCCTGCCGCAGATCTACCAGTGGTCGCCACACAAGGAAGGCACCCGTACCAGCCGCGCCCCGATGTTCAAGGGCTACCTGTTTGTGCAGCACGCCATCGACAAGGACGCCTACCTCGACATCTGCAAGACTGACGGCGTCGTCGCCATCCTCGGTGCCCGTTGGGACCGTCTGGCCCAGGTGCCTGCTGCCGAAATCGCCGCCATCCGCATGGCTGCCGAGAGCCAGTTGCCTACCCACCCCTATCCCTATCTCAGCGAAGGTGACCGTGTGCGTATCACACAGGGCACCCTGTCGAATGCCGAAGGCATTCTGATCCGCACTGATCCCACCAAGGGCCTCTTCATCCTGTCGGTAAATCTGCTGCGCCGCAGTGTCGCGGTCGAAGTCGAATTCGCCAACGTTGTTCCTGTGCTTTGAGCCCGTGCTTTGAGCACCCGCCAACAACAACGTCACCACAAGAATTGTTAACACCGTGAGAAACCGATCCATGAAAAAACCGACAAGGAAGTTGCTGGCCATCTGTGTAGCAACTTGTGCACTGCAGGGAAATTTCACGCTCGCTGCCGACACCACCTTCGCCCCGTCGTTCTCCGTTGCCGCCGTGCACGATGACAACGTCTTCATCTCCGACTCGGGCAACCCGGCTTCCGACACCTTCATCCGCTACACGCCAGGCCTGACGCTGGATTACAACGGCGACACGCTGAAGCTGACGGGCAACTACAAACAGGACGGCGAGAAATACCAGGACAACACCCAGCTCGACACCAATGCCGCCCGCCGCATTGGCAACGTGTCCGCCCGCTGGATACTGACTGACCGTTTCAGCTTTGATCTGGGCGGCCAATACCTGAATACCCCAACCCCGGGCGAACTGAACATATTGACCGGCTTCCAGCAACTCGGCCGCCTCCGCTCCAAGCGCGAAGCTGTCAATACCGGCGTGCAATACCGTTTCTCTCCCACGCTGTTCTCGGCACTGTCCTACTCGGTCAGCCATGACAGCGCGCAGACCATCAGCGACATCAAGACGCACGAAGCCAATCTGGATATCACGAAGGACTGGTCCGAACGTCTGCAGTTGCTGTTTGGCCACTCGTACCGTGAATACCGCTTTGATGACGGCAGCACACTGGACACCCACACACCAACCGTAGGCTTTGCCTACGACCTGACCCGCCAAACCACGCTGCGCGTTGAAGCCGGTCCGCGCATTTTCGGCGACTCCGACACCGTCAAACCGCAGATCGATGTGAACGTGCGCCACGAATACACCACCACCGGCCTGCTTGAAGTCGGCTACACCCGCAGCGAAACCGTGCTGACCGGCATCAACGACAGGGTTGAAAGCGAAACACTGAGCGGCTCCTTCACGAAGGACATCGGTCGCAACTGGAACTTCAGCGTGCGTCCGTCCTACGGCACTGTCAGGAACGCTGGCAACAAAGCCAAGGTCAGCCGCTTCGTCGCCGACCTGCGCTACAACCTGACCAATTACTGGTACGTGAATGCGTCTTACCAATACACCCGTCAGCAAGACAGTTTTGCTGCCAACTTCAACCGCGTGATTCCGCGCAACGTAATACTCGTCGGCATCAACTTCTCCTATCCGATCCGGAACGGCGAACAAAGCCAGACCCGGTGAGTTCGCTGCCGCTCCGGCGGCACCACCAATCGCAGTTCATCAATCACAGTTCGCCAATCACAGTCCACCAATCCGCTCCATCCCATCACTCTTACTTGATCAGGTAGCCCTATGACCATGAACCCTGCTGCCACCCTGCGAACATTGTTTGCACTGCTGGTACTGCCCCTCTTCCTGACGGCGTGTGCGTCGACAGGCTCCAACTCCAGCAGTCTGCTGCCAACGGAGACGGCCGAATATCGCATCGGCCCTTCCGACGTGCTGTCGATCAGCATCTGGAACAAGGAGAACATGGACCGCACGGTTACCGTACGTCCTGACGGCATGATTTCGTTTCCGCTGTTGAACGAAGTGCGCGCCGAAGGCCTGACGCCGACCGCACTCGCCGAACTGCTCACTGTTAGTCTGCGTGACTACATGGAAGTGCTCGAAGGCGAACTCACCGTCGTCGTCGATGAAGTCCACAGCTACACCGTGTCGGTACTCGGCGAAGTGCGCACACCGGGCCGCTACGAGTTCAACAACAATGCCACTGTGCTTGATGCGCTGGCGCTGGCTGGCGGTCTCACCGAGTTCGCTTCCGGCTCGAAGATCCAGATCATCCGCAACGAACCGACCGGCCGTCGCACCATCAATTTTGATTACAACGACCTGGTGTCCGCGCGCGCCACCAACATGCAGCTGGGCGTCTATCCCGGCGACATCGTGCTGGTTCCGTAAGTCCCGTTTTCTTTTACACAGGTAGATTCCGATGCAAAGCGTCATCACAAGACATGCCATGGGCGACGAGAGTTACCCGTCTTACAGCCGTACGACACTGCCGGAGCAACTGGCCGGTATCTGGAAACGCCGCAAATGGCTGATGCTGCTGTGCTTCTTTGTTGTATTCCCTGCCGGCGTTGCCTTCATCATGGCACTGCCACCGCTGTTTCGCGCTTCCACCACCATTGTGGTTGGCCAGGGGGACATTTCGACATCTGTGGTCGCCGCTGACCGCACGGAAGGTCTGGCCGAACGTCTCGACATCATCAACAAGGCGTTGCTGAGTCGTTCCAGCCTCGAATCCCTCATCAACCGCTTCAACCTGTATCCGGAACTGCGTGCCGAGCAGGAAGCCGAATACGTTATCGACCGCATGCGTCGCGACATCGGTATTCGCCAGGAAGGCGCCAGCCAGCAGTGGGACCTCAACCCGACTTTCACGATGACGTTGAGCTACCAGAACTGGGATCCGCAACTGGCTGCCACCGTGACCAACGAACTGGCTGCACTGTATGGCCAGGAAAATGATCGCCTGGTACAGCGTCGCAACACCCGCACCACCACTTTCCTCGGCGAACAACTGGAAGAAGTCAGCAACCGTCTGGCTGCGCAGGAATTGCTGATCAGCAACTACCGCAATGAAAATCTCGGCACCCTGCCTGAACAACAGGGTCTGAGCCTGACCACACTTGAACGTCTGAATTCCGAACTGGCACTCAACGGTTCCAAGCAACTGCAGTTGATGAACCAGCGCGACACCATTCTCGCCAACGTAAACACCGCCGGCCTGCCTGGTGCCAGCACCATCGGTGTTTCCCGCGTGGATGCCCTGCGTGGCCAACTGGCGGAAATGCGCGGCCAGTACACTGATCGCCATCCGGAAATCATTCGCCTGAAAAATGAAATCGCTGAACTGGAACGCTCACCCGAACGTGCCAATCGTCCGGCTGTCGCTGCCACGGCTTCGCGCCTGCCCGACATCAATACACTCAACAAGGAAATGGCGTTGCTGGTTGAACAGCAAAAGGTACTGGAAGGCCGCATCAACGGCTTGCAGACCCGTATTGAATCCACACCCGGCGTCGAACAGGAATTGCTGAAACTCGGCAACGATTACGAATCCGTCCGTGAAGAATACATGTCTGTACAGAAGCGCTACCAGGAAGCCCGCATGAGCGAATCGCTGGGCCAACAGGTACAGAATGCACAGATGCAGGTCATTGAACCGGCCATCACGCCGAAGTTTCCGATAATGCCGCAGACAGCCCAGCTGATCTTCCTCGGCTTCTTCCTGTCACTGGGCTTCTGCGCCGGCATGGCGCTGGTCGCTGAACAGTTCGACACCACCTTCCACAGCCTGCAGGACGTACGCAGCTTCACCAATCTGCCGGTGATGGGCAGCATCGCGCGCATCGACACCTCGGGCGAGAAAGTACAGCGCGGCATGCGCACGCTCGGCAAGGCCTTCGGGGTCATCGCAGTCATCGCACTGTTGCTGATCGTCGCGCGCAGCCTCGGCAGCAACGGGCAGGAATTCGTCTGGTTGCTGGCAGGCCGCGGTTAATCCTTTTCACCTCACAGGTAGCTTGTAATGAACACATTGATAGCCCAATCAAGTCCTGCCCCGAAAGCACGCGCCACGCTGACAGCCGATGAAATCGATGTCGTGTTGCCGTCGCATTATCGCGGTGAAACCGTGTTGCCCACTGACAACAAGCGCAAGATCAATACGCAGCTGGTCAGTCTGCTGGCACCCGCCTCGGTAGATGCCGAACGCTATCGCCGTCTGCGTCACTCGGTAGAGAAACTGAAAGACAAGGACAAGAGTCTTGTCATCGGCATCACCAGCCCGGTGTCCGGCGACGGCAAAACGCTGACGTCGATCAACCTGGCCGGCGCGCTCGCCCAGAACCCCAATTCGCGCGTGCTGCTGATCGAACTTGATCTGCGCGGACCCCGCATAAACGTAAAAGATTATCTCGGCATCAAGAAGAAGACCTCCTTTGGCATTTCCGACATCGTCAACGACGTGTCGCTGGAATGGGAAAAGGCCTGCTACTTCCTGCCGGACTACAACCTCTACCTGATGCCCGCCGGCGCTCCTGCCACCTCTCCCTATGAACTGCTCGCGTCCGTCGGCATGCAACGCATGATCGAACAGGCACGCGCGCGTTATGACTACGTGATCATCGATACCGCACCGGTCGTGCTGCTGCCCGACAGCCAGCTGATTGCCGAATGGGTTGATGGTTTCCTCGTCGTCATCGCGGCCGATGTCACGCCGCGCAAGCTGCTCGAAGAAGCGTTTTCGCTGATGGAGAAGGACAAGGTATTGGGACTGGTATTCAACAACTACACCCCCGTCAGCACCAAGTACAACGGCTACTACTAAGCAGCCGTTGCTCCTGGAAATCCTGGCAGTCATTCGCAGTAGCAGGTAACAGGTTATGTCAGTCGATCATTCAAAAGGCCGTACGCTGATTCTTGGCGCCGGCAATTTCGCCACCTTGCTGGCGCGGGAAATCCTCGCGCAGCCCCAAAGTGGTTATCAATTGCTGGGACTCGTCAATTGCGAGACCCATGCAGCGCTGTGCGGTGATCTGACCATCCTTGGCCAGGTCGAAAACCTGCACAGCATCATCGTACAGTCGCAGGCAGAGCGCATCATCGTCGCACTGCCCCGCAGCGCTGATCTGTTGCCGACCCACCATCTGATCGAAGCCCGCGTTGGCACCGACATCCTGGTGGAAGACGGCGATACCATCTATGAAGAACTGACCGGCAAGCTGCGCATCGAAGCGCTGGAACCCCGCCTTGTCATTTTTGACAAGGCACTGAAGCCCTCGCACTTCTCGCAGGGCGTCGCGCGCGCACTGAGTTTCTGCTGCGCCGTCGTTGGCATGATCGTCTTCACGCCGCTGCTGTTGCTGCTTGCCTTCGCCGTCAAACTTGACTCGGATGGCCCGGCCCTCTTTATCCAGGAACGTGTCGGTCTCGGTGGCAAGCCATTCCGCCTGCTGAAATTCCGCACGATGCGACCCAGCGACAACCGCAAGTCCGAATGGGTCAGCGACAACACGCATCGCATCACCCGCCTTGGCCGCATCCTGCGCAAGTATCGCCTTGATGAGTTGCCACAGTTCATCAACGTACTGAAAGGCGACATGAACATCGTCGGCCCGCGCCCGCACCCTGCCTCCAACCTGAGCATGTTCGTCCTGGTGTCGCGCAACACGCCGGAATGCGGCTTCCAGATTCCCTATTACACGCTGCGGTCGCTGGTGCGTCCCGGCATTACCGGTTGGGCCCAGGTGCGTTATCGCTATGCCAACAACCTGCGTGAAGAAATCGAGAAACTGCGTTTCGACCTCTACTACGTCAAACATTATTCGTTGTGGCTGGACATTCGCATCCTGGTTGAAACCATCGCGGTAGTGTTCCTGGGTCGCGAATCATCAGAAACCAGCGACCACGACGACAAAGATGTGGCCGCAGAAACCAACAGCAGCATGTAGATCCGGAGTTACCATGTTCCAGCTCAGAGAAGAATTTGAAACTTGCGACCACACGCGCACCTACGTTCCCGGTGATGTGCAGGTGGGCCAGCACCGCATTGTGATGCTCGACAGCGACACCTCGCTTGATGCGCTGCGCAAAGCCGACACCGTTGTGCTTGGTCCTGGCAGCCTCTACACCAGCATCTTGCCGGCCCTGACAGCACCAGGTGTCGCCGACGCCATCATCGGCTCGAATGCCCGCGTCGTTTTCGTCATGAACCTGATGACAGAACCCGGCGAAACCGACGACTACTCTGCTGCCGATTTCATGCACGCGCTGCAACGCCACGCACCCGGCGTGCCCGTGCACTACCTGCTGCAGAACAGCGAAGAACTGCCCACATTGCAATGCGAGCTGTACGGCAGCAACGGCGCCAAACCGATTCCGGCAGCGCTGTCACTCGGTGGCTTGCCAATCCAGTGTGTCGCGCGCGATCTGCTGATTGACCTCAAGGCGGCCAGCAACACGTCGCTCGCCAACAAACTCCGCCACGACCCCGCCAAACTGGCGAGTGCAATTCTGGAATTGTCAGCCTGGCACGACGCCTGAAATTCTCCGCCCGCTGTTTCTGTATTTGCCGTTGCAAGACGCCCGCCCAAACAACCTGAACCAATTTTCACCCTATCAGCACTGAGACTAGTTCCATGGTCCCCTCCAGTTCAGCTTTAACCCAGCCCGTGTTGAACTCCCTGAACCTGCAGAATGCTCCCGAGAATTCACAGGGATTTCCGCTGTCTGCCGCCGAGCTGCTGTCGCAATTGATTGCCAGCAACGGCGCCCGCATTACCGTCGTTGGCCAAGGCTATGTTGGGCTGCCACTGGCAGTGGCCTTTGGCCAGGCCGGCTTTCATGTCACCGGCTTTGATACCAATCTCGAGCGCGTGTCCTCACTGAACAGAGGCAAGTCGCCGACGCCAGACGTACCTGATGAAGATCTGGAAAGACTGAGCAGCGAAGGCCTCTATCGCGCGAGCTCTGACTTTCTCGCCCTCGCCGAAAGCGACGTCATCCTCATTTGTGTACCGACACCGCTGCGAAAATCCAAAGATCCGGACATCTCCTACGTACTGAGCGTGGCCGAATCGATCGGCAAGATCCTGCGTCCTGGCCAGCTGGTCATTCTGGAGTCGACCACCTATCCGGGCACGACTGAAGAATTGCTGCTGCCGTTGTTTGAAGCCAATGGTCTGAAAGCCGGCACTGATTTCTTCCTTGCCTTCTCACCCGAGCGCATCGATCCGGGCAACACCCAGTTCCAGGTGGAAGACATCCCGAAAGTGACCGGCGGCATTACGCCGCACTGCACCGCGCTGGCCGCACAGCTCTATCGCCGCATTGTCACGAAAGTACTGGAAGTATCGAATCCGAAAGTCGCCGAGCTGGCCAAGCTGTACGAGAACGTGTTCCGCAACGTCAATATCGCACTCGCCAACGAGTTCGCCATCATGTGCCGGCAGCTGGGTGTTGAGACCCGCGAAGTCATCAATGCCGCCGCCACCAAACCGTTCGGCTTCATGGCGTTCTATCCAGGTCCTGGCATCGGCGGCCATTGCATTCCGGTCGATCCTGCCTATTTGGCGTGGAAGATGCGTTTCAGCAACTACAACGCGCGTTTCATTTCGCTGGCAGAAGAAGTCAACCAGGGCATGCCCGGTTATGTCATGCAGCTGCTGACCGATGCGCTGAACAAAATGCAGAAATGCCTGCAGGGCACGCGCGTACTGGTACTCGGCGTGGCCTACAAGAAAGGCGTGGGCGACACCCGCGAATCGCCATCGCTGCACATCATTGGTGACTTGCTGGCCAAGGGCATGCTCGTCAGCTATGCCGATCCTCACGTGCCGGCTGTTACCGTCGATGACCATGCCATGCAAGCGGTGGAACTGAACGCTGCCGCGCTGGCGAAAGCCGACTGCGTACTGATTCTTACCGACCACGACGACTTTGATTACCAGCTGGTTATCGACAACGTGCCGCTCATTATCGATACCCGCGGTGCCACGTGGGGCAAGTCCACCGGCAAAGCCACGATAGTCCGACTCTGATCAGCACGTGATACACCGCAAGGAGTAGTTATGAGACCAGTACCCACAGACAGCGCTGCCTTGCATCTGCAACCGGCACAACCCTGGTGGCGTCCGTCAACGACGCCACGCATGGCCGGCAGCCATGGCGGCGGAGCCCCCGTTGCTGCCATGAGAGACGACAGCAGTCTGCCGTTTCGCATGCTGATGCTGTTCACATTCATTCTGTTGCTGGCACCCCAGCAATTGTTCCCCGTACTGGCGCCGCTGCGCATCGCGTTGCTGGTGGCTGGTCTCGCCATGCTGACGTATGTCGGCAACCGCTTGTCAAACCAGAAGCCGATGCTCGACATAGCACCTGGCATCAAGCCCGCCACACTGTTGGCAGGCTGGGCCGTACTGACCGTGCCGCTGTCGTTCTGGCCCGGTGGCAGTGTGAATTTCCTGCTCAGTGAATTCTTCAAGACGCTCGTCGTCTTTTTGCTGTTGGCGCATGTCGTCGACAGCGGCAACAAACTGCTGCGCCTGAGCTGGGCGCTGGTGATCATGGCGGTGCCACTGGCGCTGTCTACGCTGTCCAACTTTGCGACCGGCAACTACCTGAGCAGCGACCGCATCGTCGGCTACAACGCGCCGCTGACGACGAATCCCAACGACATGGCGCTGATGCTGAACCTCATCCTGCCATTTGCGTTTGCGCTGTTGCTGTCGGCCAAAAGCTTCATGACCAAGCTGATACTCGGCGCCGCCATCTTCATCCTGATTGGCGCGATCATCGTGACATTCTCACGCGCCGGTTTCCTCGCACTCGCCTTCATTATCCTGATGTACATGTGGCTGGTGCGTAACCGCCCGCAGCGCTGGATCATTCCGGTCGCTTTCGTGCTCGGCCTGTGCGCGCTGCCGCTGGTGCCAACCACCTACTACGACCGTATCAGCACCATCACCGAGATCGAAAGCGACGAAACGCGTTCTGCCCAGACCCGCTGGCGCGACTATGCCGTCGCCAGCCGACTGGTGCTGTCAGATCCTTTGATCGGCGCCGGCGTTGGCATGAGTATCTTCGCGATGAACGAAGCCCGCGGTGAAACCTCGACCGAGATCCACAACGTGTATCTGCAATACGCCGTTGAGTTGGGCATTCCCGGCCTTGTCTTGTTCCTGCTGCTGTTCCGCACCTGTCTGGGTAACACGAAGGATGCGTTGACTCGCCTGCGCCAGCATCCCGAACTGACTACGCTGTTCTATCTGGCCGAAGCCATTCGGGTCAGCTTGCTGGCCTACGCAATCGAAGCGATGTTCCACCCGGTCGCCTACGCCTTTTACTTCTACTACATCGCCGGTCTTGCCGTGGCGCTGACCACCGTATGTGACCGCGAGCTTGCCCGCCTGCTGCCACCACAACCGGATTCCCGTAACGTCCCCCGTGCTGCTGCCTCACCGCAGAAAGCGCTCCCACTTCTGTCGCAGCCATGACCAGCATGAATACTCCCCCGATCAGTACGTCCGTGCCAGGCGATTACAGCTGGCAGGAATATGCACCGTTGCAACATACACTCGACCGCAAGGACCGCGTGCGCTTGTTGAAAGTGATGACGCTGTTTGCCGCTGGCGGCACTGAAGGCCAGGTAGTGAACCTGGTGCGCCGCCTCGATCGCGAACAGTTTGACCTGCAGTTCGTCTGCCTGCGCAAATGGGGTTACTACCTCGATGAAATCGAGCAGCGCAACATTCCGGTCACCGAGTACAAGCTGACCAGTTTCTTCACGCCGCGCCTGCTGCAATTGCAGATGCAGTTTGCCCAGCAGTTGCGCCGCCAGGACATTGAGATCGTCCACAGCTACAACTTCTATTCCAACGTATTCGCCATGCCAGCCGCCAAACTGGCCGGCGTGCCGGTAACGATCGCGTCGATTCGCGACCAGGGCGTCTATCTGTCGCCATTACAGAAAATAGTGCAGAAGTGGGCCTGCAGTTTTGCCGACAAGATTCTTGTCAACGCCGGCTCCATCCGCGACTGGCTGCTCGAAGAAGGCTATCCAGAGGAAAAAATCAGCATCATCCGCAACGGCATTGACCTGACGCGCTATCCACGGGTAGCGGCGCCGACATCAATTCGTACCGAACTGGGTCTGCCCGCCGAGGCCCCGCTGGTACTGATGTTGTCGCGCCTGAACCCACAGAAAGGTGTCGACGATTTCATCAAGGCCGCTGCACTGATCAAACTGCGCATGCCGAACGTGCGCTTCCTGATCATCGGTGAACGCCTGCAGTTCCGCGACGGCGAGTTCCGCCAGGATTCCAGTTATCACCACCAGTTGCATGATCTCGCCGTCAACCTCGGCGTCGAGGATCGCATCCTGTTTACCGGCCATCGTACCGACGTGCCCGAACTGCTGGCCGAAGGTGCGGTATCGGTGTTGCCCACGCACAGCGAAGGCTTGTCGAACACGCTGCTGGAATCGATGGCAGCCGGTCTGCCAGTGGTCGCCACCCAGGTAGGCGGCAATGCCGAGCTGATCAAGGACGGCATCAACGGTTTCCTGGTGCCGCCGCAGTCACCCGCCACACTGGCAGATGCCATTCTGCGCATCCTGTCCGATCCCGCGCTGGCCACCCGCTTCAGCGAGGCCGCCCGTGCACGCGCTTCTGAATACTTTTCGATGGAGCGCATGGTGCAGGACACCCAGACAGTCTATGCCGAGCAGTTACAACTCCACAAAAAAAAGGAGCGTCACAATGAACACTCGCACCAGAAGTGAAAGCGCTGTGACGCCAACCAAGCCCGTGGATGCCCTCGAGATTTTCTCCACCTGTCCGCCGTCGAGCACGTCGGACACGCTGACCTATCTGAAGGAAGTGATTGAAATCGCCCAATGGAGCGAGGAAGCCGGCTGCACTGGCATTCTGGTGTACTCCGACAATTCACTGGTCGATCCCTGGCTGGTGGCGCAGGTCATTATTGAAAACACCCGCCAGCTGGCGCCGCTGGTTGCTGTGCAACCGGTGTATATGCATCCCTACATGCTGGCGAAGAAAGTCGCCTCGCTGGGCTTCATGTATGGCCGCAAGATCTACCTGAACATGGTGGCTGGTGGTTTCAAGAACGACTTGTTGGCACTTGATGACACGACACCGCATGACCGTCGCTACGACCGCCTTGCCGAATACACAACGATCATCAAGAAGCTGCTGCTGAACGAAGGTCCGCTGACGATGGCCGGCGATTTCTATCGCGTTGAAAACCTGAAGCTGGCGCCCGCACTGCCCGATACGTTGTTGCCGGAGATTTTCATTTCGGGTTCATCCGAAGCCGGCCTCGCCGCTGCCAAAACGATTGGTGCCACCGCCATTCACTACCCGAAACCTGCAACCGATTACGCCGAAGCCGACATTGATCCTGCCGTGGATGCCGGCATCCGCATCGGCATCATCTGCCGCGAAGTGGCCGATCATGCCTGGGCAGTCGCGCGTCAGCGCTTCCCGGAAGATCGCAAGGGCCAGCTCACGCATCAGATGGCCATGAAGGTGTCGGACTCGGTCTGGCACAAACAGCTGTCCGAACTCGCTGCCAACAGCAGCGACAACAATCCGTACTGGCTGGTGCCCTTCCAGAATTACAAGACGATGTGTCCCTATCTCGTTGGCGACTATGAAACAGTCGGCCGTGAACTGAAGCGCTACTACGATCTCGGCTATCAGACCTTCATTCTCGACGTGCCCGGCAGCATGGAAGACCTCGTGCATATCCGCAAAGCATTTGACCGCGTCAATCAGGCAGGCTGAGATGTCGTTGCTTCTTCAACACTGGGCTGACAACGTTGCCCAACTGCGTCCGGATTCAGTGGCCATCGTTGCCAACAATGAAACGATGACCTATGGCGAGTTGGCGTCGCTGTCGAACCGCATTGCGCAGGCGCTGGTTGCAAGCAACTGCAAGGCCGGCGACCGCGTTTGCCTGCTGATGCCGAAATCACCACTGGCCATTGCCTGCATTCTCGGCATCTACAAGGCCGACTGTATCTATGTGCCGCTCGATCCAGCCAATCCGGTGGCGCGCCTGGCAAAGATCGTTGAAAGCTGCGAAAGCCGCTGTTTGCTGACCGTGGGCGAGATGGCCGAGAAGGTGGACAGCCTGTTCCAGTTCGACGAACTGCGCAGCAAGAACATCATTGGCTGGCTGGATCAACACAAGGCGGCACGTTCGTCGCCAGTGCAGGACTTTTCGATGGCGGACGTACTGCTGTGCGAAGACAAGGAACGCACGACCACCAACACCACGGATTCGCCCGCCCATATCCTGTTCACCTCCGGTTCCACCGGTGAACCCAAGGGCGTTGTCATTACACATGCCAATGTCATTCTGTTTGTGCGCTGGGCAGTGAAGTATTTCAGCATGACGCCGCAGGATCGCGTCTCTGGCCATTCGCCGCTGCATTTCGATCTGTCGATGTACGACATCTTTGGAGCCCAGGCCGCCGGTTGCCAGTTGCACCTGGTCAGCAATGAATTGTCGCTGTTGCCGCACAAGCTGGCGCAGTGGATGCGCGACTCGCAACTGACACAATGGTTCTCGGTACCCGCGCTGCTGAACTACCTCTGCAAGTTTGATGCAGTAAAGCAGGATGATTTCCCGGCGATGAAACGACTGTTGTGGTGCGGCGAAGTATTGCCGACACCGACACTGCAGTACTTCATGCAGAAGTTGCCCCACGTGAAGTTCACCAACCTGTACGGTCCCACCGAAACCACCATTGCCAGCAGCTACTACACAGTACCGCAGTGCCCGACCGATGCACGTCAGCAGATTCCGATTGGCAGGGCCTGTCCCGGTGAAGAACTGCTGGTGCTGGATGACGCCACACTGCAACCGCAACCGTTTGGTACTGAAGGCGGGCTCTATATCCGCGGTGGCAGCCTGGCCAAGGGCTACTGGCGCGATGCCGACAAGACACGTGCCGTGTTCATCAAGGGCCCACGCATCGACGGCCACGAAGGTTTGCTGTACAAGACTGGTGATCGGGCGAAAAAAGAGAGAGACGGCCTGATCTATTACCTCGGCCGCAACGACATGCAGATCAAGAGCCGCGGCTATCGCATTGATCTGGGTGAAATCGAAGCGGCGCTGAGCACACTCGACTACGTACGTGAATCCTGCATCGTGGCAGTTCCCGACGACAGCTTCGCCACTTTCACGATCTGCTGTGCCTATGTCATGCCATCAGCCACCACGACTGACCCGGCGCTGACACCGGTACAACTGCGCACTGATCTGCTGAAACTGGTGCCGAACTACATGATTCCCTCGCAATGGCATGCGCTTGCGCGCTTGCCGCGCAATGCCAACGGAAAAATCGATCGCCGACTCGTCAAGGAAATGTTTACCCCCAATGCAACTGCTGCCCGTCGACAAGCCTGAACTAATCAACCTCGTAGCCCATTGGCTGTCGGAGGAGAAGAATTACCGTTGGCTGGATTTTGGCAGCGGCACCCAGGGACTGACGGCGGCGGCCGTCGCCATCATGGCGCAACGCCCTAACCAGTATCTGCGCGTGTTCACGACAGACGACGACGTTACCCCGATCGGCATCGTGGGTCTTACCAACATCAAGCGTGACTTCAAGACAGGCACTGCCTGGATCGTGCTCGGCGACAAGCAATACGCCACCAAGGGCTATGCCCTGCGTGCCGGCTCGAAGCTGCTGACCAATGCCTTTACCGAAGTCGGTCTCAATTCGGTGGATGTGTGGGCGGTGGCCTGCAACTACTCTTCACTACGCGTGATCAATCGCCTGAATTTCCGACCCATCGGCATCCAGCGCCAAACCCACATCATTGATGGAACTGTTTATGACCGCCATTGGTTCGATCTGCTTGCCCCAGAACACAAGGAGCTCGAGCATGCTTGAACAGGTCGAACTCGAGCAGATGGTTGCCAACATCTTCAAGGATGCCTTGCACCTGGTGCCGCCTTCCCATGACACCGACCTGTTCAAAAGCGGTGGCCTTGATTCGCTGTTGCTGGTCGATCTGCTGATGAAACTCGAACACACTTTCAAGATCCGCATTCCGCTGGAAGAACTTGAGCTGGATCACTTCCGCTCAATCGCCAGCATTGCAGCCTTTCTCGGCGTCTGTCTCCAACAGAAACGCCTG
>JAZKEH010000597.1:0-4304 GCA_040387155.1 Pseudomonadota bacterium
TCAAGGACGAGATCCTGCTCGGTGTCATCCAGATCATCAATCTGCGCGACGACGCCGCCTTTACCCGCGATGACCTGAAGCACGCCACCATGGTCGCGCAAATGCTGGCGCGCCAGTTCCGTTCCGAATTCCAGAGCACGCAGGGTCCCTACGATTACCTGGTGCAGCAGAACCGCATCAGCAGTGCCGACCTCGACAAGGTAACGCACAACGCCGGTCTGTATGGCACCACCGTCACCAAGACCCTGATGGAAGACTACAAGATCGACGCCGATGAAATCGGCAAGTCGCTTGAGTTCTACTATCGCGTGCCGTACATGAAGTATGACCCCAAGATCGTATTGCCGGTTGATCTGATGGACAACCTGGGCGCCAGCTATTTGCGCAACAACCTGTGGGTGCCTATTTCCGGCAGCAAGGAAGAAGTGGTGATCCTGATCAGCGATCCCAGCAACTACCAGCGCATCATGGAAATCCAGGGCGTTATCAACGCGCGCAATTACGCGTTCAGGGTCGGCCTGCCCGAGCACATCATGCTGTACCTCGGTGGTGAGGCGAAGATTGAAGAAGACGAGGTCGGTGGTTTTGATGAGGTGTTCAGAACCCTCGAAGACGAAGCCGTTGAAGTCGAAGACCACAAGGAGAAGGAAGAAGAAGGCGCTGCCACTTCCGCCATCATCCAACTGGTGAACCGCATCATCATCGAAGCCGAGAAGCTGGGCGGTTCTGATATTCATATCGAACCCGGCAAGGACCGCAGCGCCGGCATCGTGCGCGTGCGTGTTGACGGTCTCTGTCGCGAATTGCTGAAAGTGCCTGCCGAACATACCGCGGCGTTGATTGCGCGTATCAAGGTCATGTCGCGTCTCGACATCGCCGAACGCCGCTTGCCGCAGGACGGCAAGTGCAAACTGAAGATTCGTGGCCGCGCGGTTGAATTGCGTGTTGCCACCGTGCCGACTGTGCAAGGCGAAGGCGCAGTAATGCGTATTCTTGCGGCCGGCAGCGCGATGCCGCTCGACAAGCTGAATCTGCATCCCGACATCATGACGAATCTGCTCGAGATAACGACACACCCGCACGGGTTGATTCTTGTGGTGGGTCCAACCGGTTCCGGTAAAACCACCACGCTGCACGCGGTGCTGGGTCATTTGAACAAGCCTGATCGCAAGATCTGGACGGCGGAAGATCCGGTGGAGATCACGCAGCCTGGCCTGCAACAGGTGCAGATGCAGCCGAAGATCGGCTTCACCTTCGCCACGGCGATGCGTGCCTTCTTGCGTGCCGACCCTGACGTGATCCTGATCGGTGAGATGCGTGACAAGGAAACCGCCTCCATCGGTGTGGAAGCATCGCTGACGGGTCACTTGGTATTGTCGACGTTGCACACAAACTCGGCGCCGGAAACGCTGACACGTTTGCTTGACCTTGGTCTCGACCCGGTCAACTTCTCCGATGCGCTGCTGGGCGTACTCGCCCAGCGTCTGATGCGCACGCTGTGTGGTGCCTGCAAGGAAAGTTATGAGCCTGAGCAGCGCGACCTTGATCATCTGATCCATGAGTTCGGCGAAGAAGCCTGGGCCCAGAAGCCGCTGCCGCGCGAGGAGTGGAACTTCAAGCGCAAGGTTGGCTGCGACGTGTGTGGTGGTACTGGCTACAAGGGCCGTACCGGCGTACATGAACTGCTGCGCGGTACCCGCGCCATGCAGAAGATGATCTACAACAAGGCCGAGCTGACGGAGATCCGTGAGCAGGCAGTGCACGATGGCATGAAGACGCTGAAGCAGGACGGCATCGTCAAGATATTCAAGGGCTTTTCCGACTACCCGCAACTGCTGCGCATCACCGGTGAATAGCACTTTTTTCTTCACCAAAAAACGCCGGATTTCCGGCGTTTTTTTTGGCCTTTTCACAGGCAAGCTACAGGCACAGGCCTTTCGGTAAAAAACAGGCAAATTTCCCGTAAAAACCAGTACGGAATCGCCACTGGAATGACAAACCCCGGCGTTTTATGCACAAAAATGAATGGGGGTGGAATTACCCTGAAAATCCGCAATATTTCGTAAACATTCGATTAATGCTTTTCTAACCCATTGAATTAATAAGATAAATTTTTGGTCACTTTTTGAGCAATTATGGAGGGCGCCTGTCGTACAAAGCGAAAAACGGGGTTTTCCAAAAGTTATCCACAATGTTATCCAAGCTTGCTGTGGACAACCTTTACACAGCCCAGGGCAATACCGGCGGCCGAAACCTTGATGCTATACTGGCCGCGTATTTTTACAGGTCGGTCCTACTCTCTCAGCATGTTGGAATTCAGCGAAGAAATACCCTTTCTCTGGCGCCTGAGCGCAGAAAGCGGTGACGGTTTCAGCCTGGTTTCCATGGTCATTCCCTTCCAGACCGGCAGCGAAGCCCTCGAACACACCATCCAGACCGACGTGGTCAGCTTCAGTGGTGACCATGAAAAACTCACCGAAGAGGAAACCCTGGAGTGGAACGAAGATGACATCCAGTTGTTTCTCAAGCTGCTCAGTGCCCGTAACGCCGGGCACGTTCAGCAGAACGCCCAGAACATGACGCATACCTTCAAGGTAGACCTGACTGATCCCGACACCATTGAGATCGTCAACATCGTCGCCGCTGCCGGCTTTGGTATGGCCTTGATGGTGGACGACCTGCTGGTGGCCGATCCTGGTGACTTCCAGGGCATCCCTGAACCGGAAGTGGGCCTCTCAATCACCCTGCACACCGTCGATGGCTACAAGCGTGGCATCGTGGTGGGTGGCGAAGAAGACGAAGTGGTGTGTGTGCTTCTCGACAGCATCAACCTGGGACCCGGCCAGGTGCCGCGCAGCGCGCTGACGGCGGAAGCCGATCCGGTCGATATCCATGCCCACGATCTTGTTATCGTGAAACCCCACCAGTTGTTGCCTGCGCGTTACAGCAGCCACAGCCCGGCCGCCTCCGACACGTTGCATTAACTACCCATGACCCCATTCGAGCTCGAAGTCGCCAAGCGGCGAACCTTTGCCATCATCTCGCACCCGGACGCCGGCAAAACCACGATGACTGAAAAGTTGTTGCTGTACGGCAAGGTGATCCAGAAGGCCGGTACCGTGAAGGGCAAGAAGTCCGACCGCATGGTGACATCTGACTGGATGACGATGGAGCAGGAGCGCGGTATTTCCATTACGTCGTCGGTCATGCAGTTTCCGTACAAGGAACGCATCGTCAATCTGCTGGATACACCCGGTCACGAAGATTTCTCGGAAGACACCTATCGCGTACTGACGGCCGTGGATTCTGTCTTGATGGTCATCGACGGCGCCAAGGGCGTTGAAGAGCGCACGATCAAGCTGATGGAAGTCTGTCGGTTGCGCGACACGCCGATCATCACCTTCATCAACAAGATGGACCGTGATATTCGTGATGGCGTTGAGCTGCTCGACGAAATCGAACGCATCCTGAAGATCCAGTGCGCACCAATCTACTGGCCACTCGGCATGGGCAAGGAATTCAAGGGCGTCTACAACCTGTATACCGATACGATCCACAAATATGCGCACGGTCTGTCTGACGAAATGCATGAAGTCGTCAAGATCGCTGGACTCGACAGCGATGAAGCCACTGAGTATCTCGGCGCCTATGCCGACGATTTCCGTGTACAGATCGAACTGGTGAAGGGCGCCTCACATACGTTCAATCTCGAGGCTTATCTCGCTGGCAAACAGAGTCCGGTATTTTTCGGCACGGCACTCGGCAATTTCGGCGTGGAAGAGTTGCTCGACAATTTCGTTGAATGGGCGCCGTCACCCTTGCCGCGCCCCACGCGTACCCGTGTCGTTGAACCCATGGAACCGGGCTTTGCCGGCTTTGTGTTCAAGATCCAGGCGAACATGGACCCGAAACATCGAGACCGCATTGCCTTCATGCGCTTGTGCTCTGGTGCTTACGAAAAAGGCATGCGCATGAAGCATGTGCGACTCGGCAAGGAAGTGCGCGTCAGCGACGCGGTAACCTTTCTCGCCGGTGATCGCGAACAGGCGGAGTATGCGGTGTCCGGCGACATCGTTGGCCTGCATAATCACGGCACCATCCAGATCGGCGATACCTTTACCACTGGCGAAGAACTGCATTTCACCGGCATTCCGCATTTCGCCCCCGAACTTTTCAAGCGCATGCGTTTGAAAGATCCGCTCAAACTCAAGTCGCTGCAGAAGGGACTGACCCAGTTGTCGGAAGAAGGCTCGACGCAAGTGTTCATGCCATCACGCAACAACGATCTGATCGTGGGCGCCGTT
>JAZKEH010000598.1:0-2545 GCA_040387155.1 Pseudomonadota bacterium
CCAAGGGCATAGGTCAGCACGCGTTCGGAGAATGCGCGCGTGAACTCGTCCTTGCTTTCCATCAAGACGTCCTGCACGCCGGCAAGGCCGCTGAACGCTGTTCCGTCTGGCATGGAAGCCGATGCGTCTACCGGCCTTCCAGCATCATGCGAGCGGAAGGCGCCAACGGCGTCGAAGTTCTCAAGCGCAAAACCGAGAGGGTCCATTTTCACGTGACAGGATGAGCAAACAGGATCAGTCCTGTGCAGCTCCATCTGTTCGCGTGCGTTCAACTGCCGGCCAGCCTGTACTGTCTTGAGTGCAGGCACATCGGGCGGTGGTGGTGGCGGTGATGCAGCGAGCAGATTTTCAAGCACCCACTTGCCGCGGCGGACAACGGAGGTGTGATTGCCATAGGAGGTAACTGTCAGAATGCTGGCCTGCCCGAGCAAGCCGCCGCGATGAGTCGCCGGATCCAGCGTGACTCTGCGAAACGCGGTGCCCTTTACACCGTCGATGCCATAGTGTTCCGCGAGTTGTTGGTTGAGGTAGGTGTAATCGGCCTTGATGAAATCAAGAATGCTGCGGTTCTCGCGCAAGATGGAGGTGAAGAACAACTCTGTCTCGCGCCGCATCGAGCGTTGCAGTCTTGTGTCGTACTCGGGAAAGAGAAATACATCGGGACGCTGGTGCTCGAGATTGCGCAAGTACAGCCACTGACCGGCGAAGTTATTGGTAAAGGCGTCGGCGCGGGGATCTGCCAGCATGCGTGCGATCTGGTCTTCCAGTACATTCGGTGCGCGTAGTTTTTTCTTCTCGGCCAGGTTGAGCAATTCTTCGTCCGGCAGGCTGCTCCACAGGAACAATGACAGGCGGGAAGCAAATTCGAGATCGCTGATCTGATGTACAAAACCGGGTGGACTATCGGCGGGATCCTGCTCGTGCAGGAACAGGAATCCGGGTGCTACCAACAATGCTTGTAGGGCGGCAGCGATGCCGCTTTTGAAATCGGTGCTGGCCCGCTCTGCCTCGTAGATGGATAACAGAGGTGTTAGATCGGCAGGGCTGACTGGTCGTCGATAGGCCTGGCGTGCGAGTCTCGACAATATTTCGCGCGCGCACGCGAGCTCTTGCGCCTCATTCGGTTGGCAGCTGAATATCTTTTGTTGGCCGGCTGTTGCGCCGGTAGCGCTCGCATCGAATGGACCTTCCACATCGATCTGCAAGACATCACGCAGGAAGTTCGCCTGCGAGAAACGCTCCGTCATGTGATAGGAATCTACGGTCGTCTCACCAATCCGTGTTCCGTCAACAATGAAGTCGAGTGTCATCGGGGTCGGCGCCTCCGTCGGCATCACGATGACGTCGGTGGTGTTATGCAATGTTTGTACGGTTTCATCGAGCGCGAGCTGTTTGCGAAACGCCATCCCTATCGTGTGGGCACCCGCAGTCAGTGGAATGCGGAGACTCACGCGATCTTCTTTCAGGCGGTCGACTTCGTTGTTGGTATTGGCATTCAGATATCCGCTGATCTCATAGATTCCATCGTGCGGTGCGTAGTATCGAAAGGCGCCACCGCCACGGGAATCCAATGGGAGGTCGTCGCTCATGCGCTCATTCCACGATGGAATTCCGCTGTTTTTGATGGAGCCCTCTTTGGGAATGCGGTAACTGACAAGTGAGGGATGCTGTGAGCCCAGCCCCGCTGCCATTCGGCTCACTTTGCCAGCGACGGCAAGGTATCGATCCATCAGGGTGGGTGAGACAGTGAGGACATCAGCGATGTTGTCGAAGCCATAGCCGGAATCATCAGCGGGCAGTTCGTTGCTGAGATCAATGTCCAGCGCCAGTAAGTCGCGCACTGCGTTGCTGTATTCCGCCCGATTCAGGCGTCGCAATGTTGTGCGACCCGGGTCGGGATTCGAGGAGGCGTAACTATCGAGAGAGGTTTCCAGCCACCGGGTGAACTCGTGCATGACTGCAGGCTGCGGGCGCGGCTCGTCCTTTGGCGGCATCTGGCCCTGACTTGTCATACGAAGAATCTTTTCCCACTGCTCGCGATTGCTACCCGTGATGAGATCTGCAGTCGACAGCAGGGCAAGCGACATGCTGCCCGACCATTTGTCATCGTTGTGGCAGGTTGAGCAATACTCCTGCAACACCGCATCGTTGGGATGACTCGGTGAATCCAAGGCTGTTTGCTCTGCCGAATACGCCGGCGCGATCTGAGTGACAAGAGCGATTGCCGCGCTGCAGTTGCGCACCCTCTTCAGATACTGGAGCGAGCATGCGGAGCTGGGGCGCCGCAGCCAAGGTGCAAGGGAGGGTAAGTGATGAATCCAGGTCATGCAGGGGATTCAGCAATAAGTGTGCCCAGCAGCAATTTCTAACCAAACGATCAGGTTTTTTGAAATTTGGAAATGCTAATCAAGCACTGTTTTTATGGGACTTTTCCGTGAAATCTACTGACGAAAAATTTCTTCTGAACGGATAGACAATAAGTTTGCATCCCGGGAATGGCTGGTCACACGCACAATGATGGTCACCGCAGCGCTCCAATTTTGGA
>JAZKEH010000599.1:0-2570 GCA_040387155.1 Pseudomonadota bacterium
ACCTGCACGAAATCAGTTTTCTTCAGCGCCTTGCTCGACATGTAGGCCGGCAGGTCGGCCATTACCTCGGCCAGGCGCTCGAGAAAACCGGGGCCCTTGCTGCGCTGGTTGCGGTAGCGGTACCAGGCCTGGGCGCCGGCGCGATAAGCCCGTTCCTTGTCAGCAGTCAGATGTTTGCCGAGCAATCCTTGTCCCGCAACCATGCCGGCCAGCGCGCGGGCGGTGTAGGCGCCGCGGCTGAAGCCGACAATGACGATGCGGTCGCCGGGCTCGTAGTTGCGGGAAATGAAGGTATAGCCGCGCACGATGCGGGCAATGATGCCGGCGCCAAACGCGCCGCCGACCAGTCGGCGGATCGGGTTGCGGGAGTCGCCGACGCCGTGGATGTACTTGGCCAGCTGCAGCAGCTTGCCGTTCACGACCAGCGCCTTTTCCTGTTCGTCGGCCGCGATGACTGAGCCGGCCGTCAGCTCACCGGCCAGACCCCAGAACAGTTTGAAGACGTTGGTGGGGTCGGGCAGCTTGTCGCCGTTGTCGTCCTGACCCGGGCCGTTCCAGGTACCGTCCGCGCAGAACACAATCCACTTTGGCATGTCCAACCTCCTTGTCATGTTATTGATTTAAAAAGAGTTAATGGCTCATTTAACAACCAGGTAACTGTTTGTAACCGTTATCACCCTGTTGCTGCCAGCAAACTGCCCTACTCTCGCGCACCGCTTTACCAGTGGCAACCGCAACAGGAGAACTCATGCTCAAGCCCACTCTCACCGCTGCTTCGCAGCAACTTACCCCAAGCCTGCCCGGCCGTGCAAAGCTGGCGCGTGCCGTTTTCGCCGCCTGTTCCGTGTTGGCGCTGGCACAGTCGGGCGTTGTATTGGCTGCCGAAGCAGTCGAAGAAATCACCGTTATCGGCCAGGGCGTCGGGACCCTGCGCCTGCAGGGTGCCAATGGCGCCGGTTCGCGTCTGGGCCTGACGGCTTTGGAGACACCGGCCAGTGTTGACCTGATCACGCGCGAAGAAATTGTCGCCAAGGGCGACTACGACGCCATCAACAGCATCACCCGCACCGCCGGCATCTCGACCAGCTCCAACAATGGCAACGGCGGCATGCAGATCTCGACCCGCGGCTTCAATGGCCACGGCACCACCACCAACATGTACGACGGCACCCGCCTGTACATCAGCGCCGGCACGGTAACCTTCCCGGCCGACACCTGGACACTGGATCGGGTCGAAGTACTGCGCGGCGCAGGCTCTGTCCTTAACGGTGCTGGGGCACTGGCAACCACTATCAACTACGTACCGCGTGCACCCGAGTTCAACGGCGACCATCTTGAGACCCTGATTGCCGCCGGCAGCTTCGGCATGAAGCGCTTCGCCGTGGATGCCAACACCCAGCTGAATGACGAAATCGCGGTGCGCGCCGATGTCGCTTACACCGACAAGGACGGCTGGGTCAATCGCGGCGACAGCGAGCGCAAAGTGGCGGCGCTGTCCCTGCTGTACAAGCCGACCGAAGACTTCAGCATGAAGTTCAGCGTTGACTACGCCAACCTCGGCGAACCGCGTTATTGGGGCACACCGCTCGTCAACGGCCAGACCAATGACGCGCTGCGCGAGAACAACTACAACTACGAAGACGCCATCGTGCGTTATCGCGATATCTGGTCGCGCGTCCACACCGAGTGGAAGCTGGCTGACAATCTTGTGTTCCGCAACGACACTTACCTGATCAATGCCGACCGTGAATGGCAGAACCTGGAAGAGTATTACTACAACAGCAGCACCAACCTGGTCGATCGTCTGTCCTACCTCGGCATAGTGCACGACCAGCAGCAAGTGGGCACCCGCAGCGATTTTCTGTTCACCGGCGCCATCGCCAACATGGACAACCGCTTCAGCATCGGCGCCGACATCAACGACATTGAGTTCAAGTACAGCAACAACTTCAACACAGGTGGCTTTGATGTGTCTGACAGCGTGCCCGTGTTTGGCTTCCCGCCTACCGCCCGTCCTGCTGCCGCCTTTACGCAGTTGGACTACAGCACCGAAGCGATGCAATACGGCATCTTCTTTGATGACGTGCTGCAACTGAACGATCAACTGAGCCTCGCGCTCGGTGGCCGCTATGACGACTTCGATTTCGACCGCGTCAACCACGCCCAGGTCACTGGCCGTGCCCGTCGTGAATTCGATGCCGGCTTCTCCAAGTTCACATGGCGCGCAGGCCTGGTCTATGAAGTCACCGATGCGTTCAGTGTGTATGCACAGACCAGCACCGCCGCAGATCCAGTGACCTCGCCAATCTCGATCAACGTCGCCAATGCTGATTTCAACCTCAGCGAAGGCCGCCAGTATGAAGTCGGCCTCAAGCAGCAGTTCATGGGTGGTGCTGGCGAGTACACATTGGCCTACTTCGATATCCAGAAAGAAAACATGGTGACCCGCCTGCCCGGTGCTGCCGTCAGCACGCAGATTGGTCAGCAGAGCTCCGATGGTTTTGAAGCCACATTGCGCTACAACCCACTCGAAAATCTCAGCTTCGACGTCAATGCCGCTTTCATTGACT
>JAZKEH010000600.1:0-5256 GCA_040387155.1 Pseudomonadota bacterium
ATATGCACCAGCAGAACGCCACCCTCGAGTCTTCTGCTGCCATGCCGGCTTGGCTGGTGGCACCAGATGTTTGTCTTCAGTGCCGATCAAATCGCTGCGACCCATTTTTATCAGTGCTTCGCGCAGGTTATCGAAGTTGGCAGGATCGTGATAACGCAAGAAAGCTTTCTGCAAACGACGCTGTTCCAGCTTCTTCGGTATCTGCAACTTCTCACTCTTGTAATGCAGTTTCTTCAGCGGGTTGCGGCCGGAGTGATACATCGCAGTGGCCAGCGCCATCGGTGAAGGATAGAAGGTTTGTACCTGGTCTGGCCTGAACTTGTTCTTCTTCAGCCACAGTGCGAGTTGCAGCATGTCTTCGTCGCGCGAACCCGGATGGGCGGCAATGAAGTACGGAATCAGATACTGCTTCTTGCCGGCTTCGGCGGAATACTTCTCAAACAGTTCCTTGAATTCATCGTAGTGCTTGATTGATGGCTTCATCATCTGGCCGAGCGGTGCGTCTTCACTGTGCTCCGGGGCAATTTTCAGATAGCCACCTACATGGTGAGTGACCAACTCTTTTACATACTCGGGATCGCGCAGTGCAAGGTCATAGCGCAGGCCTGACGCAATCAGGATTTTCTTCACTCCCTTCACCTGGCGCGCCTTGCGATACAACTGCGTCGTCTGGCTATGATCTGTTTTCAGATGCTTGCAGATGGTGGGGTATACGCAGGAGAGACGCCGGCATTTCTGGCCGATCTCGGAATGCGCTTCGTTGCACACCAGACCGTACATGTTGGCAGTTGGCCCACCAAGATCCGAGATAACACCGGTGAAACCCGGCACCTGATCCCGGATCTTTCCGATCTCGTTGAGAATGCTTTGCTCGGAACGACTCTGGATGACCCGACCTTCATGCTCGGTGATCGAACAGAACGTGCAGCCACCAAAACAGCCACGCATGATATTCACCGAGGTCTTGATCATGTCGTAGGCAGGAATCACCGCAGAGCCGTACTTCGGGTGCGGGCGGCGCTGATACGTCAGGTCGAAGATGCCATCCATCTCGTGCGTTTCAAGCGGGATTGGCGGACGGTTGACCCAGATTTCCTTGGTGCCATGTTTCTGGACCAGCACGCGACCGTTGAAGGGGCTGGCTTCCTGATGCAGCACACGTGAAGCGTGGGCATACAGCACCGGATCGTTGGTCACCTTCTCGAACGACGGCAAGCGCACATAGGTCGTGGCATCGTCGAGCTTCTGTTTGTGTTGCAACGGCAGCGGAATGATTTTCAACGGCTGCGGCGCAGCAGGATCGACCGGCGTATTGTCCTGCTGCTCACTGACGTATTCGTAGGGACTCAACATCTTGTCGATCTTGCCGGGCCAGTCGACGCGGGTGGAATCGATCTCAGTCCAGCCATCGGGCGTCTTGTCACGAATGATCGTGGTGCCGCGAATGTTCGTGAGTTCAGACACCTTGCGACCTTGTGCGATCGCATGCGCCACTTCGGCGATTGCGCGCTCGGCGTTGCCGTAAAGCAGGATGTCGGCCCCGGAATCAATCAATACGGATTTACGGATCTTGTCACTCCAGTAATCGTACTGGGCAATGCGGCGCAAACTGGCTTCGATGCCACCGATAACGAGCGGCACATTTTTGTAGGCTTGTTTGCACAACTGCGTGTAAACAATGACGGCGCGATCGGGTCGTTTGCCGCCTTCATCATTGGGCGTGTAGGCATCATCACTGCGCATGCGCAGATCGGCGGTGTAGCGATTGATCATCGAATCCATGTTGCCGGCGGTAATGCCGAAGAACAGGTTCGGCTTGCCCAGCGCCATGAAGTCTTCCGTGTTCTGCCAGCGCGGCTGCGCAATGATGCCGACGCGGAAGCCCTGCGACTCCAGGAAGCGGCCAATCACCGCCATGCCAAAGCTCGGATGATCGACATAGGCATCGCCGCTGACGATGATGATGTCGCAGCTGTCCCAGCCAAGCTGGTCCATCTCGGCGCGTGACATTGGCAGGTAAGGCGCAATGCCAAAGCTCTCGGCCCAGTACTTGGGATAACTGAACAGCGAACCGCTTTGCTCGGTGCGCAGCAGCGAGTTCGGAGCGGGGTTGGAAATTACAGGTGTGACGGCATTTTTCATCCGCCAATTCTACCCCACAACGCTGGTCGGGGCCGACTGCGGGGCTGGGAATCAGCAGGTTTTACAAAGCGGGCTAAACGCCGAGGTCGTCTTTGACCTTGTCACACCATTGCAGTGCCTGTTCGTAGGACTTCTGGATAACGGCGCCTTCTGTGAAACGGGTCTCAATAACCTGCCAGTTGCCTTGCTGGAATTCCGACACTGCCTTCAGCAGGGCGCCGAGCTCACCTTTGCCTGATAGCAATGCCGATTTCACCTCATCGCTAAGCGGTAGTTGCGCCACCAAGACGGGCAAGGGTTGATCCATGATGGCATCCAGCAACGAGAACATGCCAACGGTGAAAGCCGCATCGGGCTTCATTTTCAGTTTCTCGGCGAGATTTTCACAATGACGGGCACGCATCAGGGCCATTACCAGCAACTCGCTGGTCTTGCCCTTTGATGATGACAAGGTAATCAGCGTCACCCATTTCTTCAGTGCGTTGAAACCCAGCAGGATCAGCGCATGCTGAATCGACTCAACGGTTTTGCCAACGTTGTAGAAAGATGAATTGATGATCTTCAGCAATTTGTAACTGAGCGCAATGTCATTGCCGACAATCTGTTCAAGCTCTTCCACCTGGCAATCGGGATTTTGCAGCTGGGCGAGCACATTCAGCATCGTCAATTGGCTGGAGCTGAGTTCCTTGCCTTCCATCAAGGTAGGCTTGCTGAAGAAATAGCCTTGAAAGTATTGATAGCCCAGCTCGCTGCACAACAGGAACCGCGCTTCAGTTTCGACCTTCTCAGCCAGCAACGGCACGCCATGTTGTTGCAGACCCAAGGTCTGTTCGCGCAACTCCGCATCCGACAGATTCAGCACATCCACCTTGATGTAGCTTGCGTGCGGAATGAAGGCTCGGTTGTCCGCGCTCTCGACAAAGTCGTCGAGCGCGATCGTGAAGCCCTGCTTCACCAGTTCGTTGATGCCCGCCATCGCTTTCGGATCAGCGCTGACATCTTCGAGCACTTCCAGCACGACAAACTTGGGATCCAGCGGCAACGGCAGCTCACCGGTGATGAACTTGCGCGGGAGATTGAGAAACACAGGATGCCCATTGCTGATGGTATCGATGCCGATGGACAGAAAAGTATTGGTGATCAGTTCCGAGGTTGCCTTGTTGGCATCGTCAAAACGGGCAGAATTGGTGGTGCTGCTGCGATACAGGAGTTCGTAGGCGTGGACCCTGCGCTGCAAATCAAAGATAGGCTGCCGCGCCAGATAAATCTGGGCAGTCAGTTCTGGCGCCTTTTCAATTTTGGATGTTGTTCTTGCAAGGCCGAACACGGCATTCCCTCCGTTTGGTAGCCATCGCTGATTGATGTCAGCGAAGCACTACCCTCAATAACGGCAGGAAGGGGTACCGGGTTTAGCGGAAAGCGAGCCGGCTTACGCCAAAGTTACTCGGGCTGGCTTTGGGTGGTGGTACGCGGCGCGAAATGCAGCGGAAACGGCGCGATGTTGTCGCCCTTGCTGATGGTGGCAACGCCTTCCTTCTCCACTTCATCGATGCGGATGATGGCCTGGATGGGAATGAAGCTGCGCTTGACACCGGTGAACTCGTTTTTCAGCTTCTCTTCGGCAGGATCGACAACCAGTTGGCTGCGCTCGCCGAAGACGAAATTCTCGATTTCGAGGAAGCCCCACAGGTCACTCTGGTAAACCTCGCGGGCGTAGACCTCATAGACCTCGCCCTTGTTGAGAAAGGTGATACGGAACAGGTCACGGATATCTCTGACTTTGTTGTTCATTGCTCACCACCTTCACTCGATCGACGCCCCCAATATCGGGCTCGGACCGACTGATTTCAAGTATAATCCGCAGCGTTTTTCCCGCCCTTTGTCACAATCCCATGTCCAAAAAAGTTTTCATCCAGACCCACGGCTGCCAGATGAACGAGTACGATTCGGCTCGCATGCTGGATTTGTTGCGCGAATTCAAAGGCATGGAGGTAACTGAGGTTGCGGAAGAGGCTGATGTGCTGCTGCTCAACACCTGCTCAATCCGCGAAAAGGCCCAGGAAAAAGTTTTTCACCAATTGGGGCGCTGGCGGGAACTGAAGAAACAGAAGCCAGGCGTCAAGATCGCCGTTGGCGGTTGTGTTGCCAGCCAGGAAGGTGCGGCCATCGGCAAGCGCGCGCCCTATGTTGATGTCGTCTTTGGTCCGCAGACGCTGCACCGGTTGCCCGAGTTGCTGGATGCTTCCAACGGCACCAAGCCGGTTGTCGACATCAGCTTTCCCGAAATAGAAAAATTTGATCGGCTGCCCGAGCCCAAGGCCGATGGCTTCATGGGTTACCTGACAATCCAGGAAGGTTGCAGCAAGTATTGCTCGTTCTGTGTCGTGCCCTACACGCGCGGCGAAGAAGTCAGTCGCCCGTTCGACGACATCATTGCCGAAGCCGCGCATCTCGCCAGTCAGGGTGTGAAAGAAATCCATATGCTCGGCCAGAACGTCAACGCCTGGCGCGGGCTGACCCACGACGGCAAGCAGAGCGACCTCGCCACCCTCATTACAGTGATCGCCTCGATCGACGGCGTTGAGCGCATTCGTTTCACCACGTCGCATCCGATGGAATTCAATCAGTCGTTGATTGACTGCTATGCCACCGTGCCGAAGTTGGTCAGCCATCTGCATCTGCCGGTCCAGGCTGGCTCTGATCGCGTGCTGGCGATGATGAAACGCAACCACACCGTGCTTGAGTACAAGAGCATCATCCGCAAGTTGAAGGCGATTCGGCCGGGCATGAGCATTTCCAGCGACTTTATCGTTGGCTTCCCCGGCGAGACCGAACAGGATTTCGCCGACACGATGAAGCTGATTGCCGATGTCGGCTTTGATACCTCCTACAGCTTTATCTACAGCTCACGTCCCGGCACGCCGGCGGCCGAGCTGCCGGACACCACGGATGAGTCCATCAAGAAGCAGCGCCTGAACCTCCTGCAGGAGCGCATTGTCCAGAACGCCACCCGCATCAGTGAGTCGATGGTGGGCTCGACGCAGGTTGTGCTGGTGAACGGCGTGTCGCGCCAGGACCCGGGGTTGGTAGTGGGACGCACCGAGAACAACCGCT